>JAIXPV010000544.1 GCA_027486105.1 Runella sp.
GCCCTAAAAATGTAATACTTAATTTATTAGTTACTAATAATCAACGTATTATAAAATATTAATTATCAATGATGCCCACGTTTCATTCAAGTACTAAAACCCAAAAGGGATTATTTGTATAACATTTTTAGGGGTCTTAAATTCTATTTTCAACTATATGGAAAATATCCCTAAACAAGCATCTAAGAGATGTCAAATACAATATAATTGAGATTTTTTATAAAATAACTGTTAATAAAACCGCTAAAACTCAACAGATGAATTCAAATTGATAGAAATGTATCTTATATAGGTAAATATATATAACTTTTTTAGGGGTTATTTATGTGGATAAAAAGGGTATTATAACAAATTTAGGGTTGGGGAGACCTTCTTTTTTAAAAGAACAACAAACACAAAACATTCTTTTAAGTATCTGATAATCAATAATTTATTTTAAAAGAAAAAACTTAAAAAAAAATAAATTTTTAACATCATCAACAATAGCTGTGATGATGTTTCTTTTCTTTTTAAAAGCTTTTAAATACTTTCTGGCGTCATAACTAATTGAAAATCAATAAATTATAGAGTTTATTATTACAAAATTAGGGTCAACTATAACATTTTTAGGGTTAACTATAACAAAATTAGGGCTCAATTATAACATTTTTAGGGTTGAACTATAACAAAATTAGGGTATTTGATAATTTATGCGAATTATGGTGTTATTTTTAAGCTAAAAAAGCAGCTGTATGGCCAAAAAATCTGAACAGTCATCAAAAGGTGAGAAACCTCGTTTAGTAAGATTAATTCGTAAGTCTAACGACTTGGTCGAAGGCAAATATCGGTTTGACATTTGGGAGATGAGGGTATTTACGAAAACCCTCACGATGATTCATAAAGATGATGAAGACTTCAGGCCGTACCGGATTTATCTGAAAGAAATTATCAGTGATTTTGGATTAGAACAAAACAAGCAGTCGTATAAGTTTTTAAAAGAGGGAGCTGAAAAACTAGCCCGCCGAGAAATTAGAGCCGTAGCATCGACTCCTGACGGTGAAATGGAACTATTGACCCATATTGCGGCGGGTGTAAAGAGTTTTACAAACAATAATGCTGGAAAATACATTGAAATCTCATTTCATCCAGAGATGAAACCTCATTTGCTGCAATTACAAACGCAGTTTCTGATGTACGACATCAAAAATATTCTTCGCCTGCAAAGTTCGTTTTCAATCAGAATCTATGAATTACTGAAACAGTACGAACGAATCGGTAAACGGAAATTTACGATTGAAGAATTAAAGGAAATTTTGGATATAGCGGATAAGTATCCACTTTACGCTAATTTCAAGCAAAGGGTAATTATTAAAGCACAGGAGGATCTTTCAGAATTTACGGATATAAGGTTTACGTTTGAAGAAGAAAAGAAGGGTAAGGCGGTAAATGCGATTATTTTCTTTATAGAGCGAAATGCTGATTTTACCGAAGAATTGCCGAGCAATATCATTGTTGATTCGATGATACAACTGCCAGTGGTGCCCAAGGAGTCTCAAGAGGCTCTTGAAATTTTCAGTTTACTGAAAGAATTTAAAGGAGCAAATATACAAACTGTCAAAGATTGGTTGGTTCAGTTTTCGCCCGAACATGTTCGCCAACGAATTACACTGGTCAAAAATCAAATTGTGCTGGGAGGGAAAATTCGGAACCCAATGGGATATTTACAGAAAATGATGATACAATCTAATCTGTTTGATTTGGTAGAAGAGACAAAACAAGAAAAACAGCAGGTAGAAGAGCAACAAAAACAAACTCGTGATTTGTTAAAGCGCTTGGCCACTGAATTAGAGCAACTACAAGTAAGTCATTATGAAACCCAGAACCAAATGGTTGAGAAAATATTGAACGAAGATGACTCACTACGCACCGAAATACATAATTTGGTCAAAAACAGCCGTTTTTATACACCAGGACAGACGATAGACGAAAATATGAAAAAGGGGATGGTTCAAGGGATGGTTTTTGCTAAAGTTAAACAGGCAAGACAAGTTCTATTTGATGATATGGATCGGGAGTTTGATGTTTTAGAGAAATCGCTTAAAAATCAACTTAGGTTTTTAGGATGGGATGGATGATAAATACTAGTTGATTTTTTATGATTTTATATCGTTATAATGTCGTTATAGTATTGTTTATTTTTAAAATAAAAGAACCAACAAAAGAGAAACACAAAAGTTTAAACTGTCTATAATTATTTGAAAATATAAATCAGTATCATCAACCCGATATGAATAGATACACTAGATTCCATCAATCTCAAAATATGAATTACTTTTGCAGTTTAGTTTGAAAACCGCACCATCAGCTTCTTTAACTTTATTGTCTACCATAAGGCAATTAGTATCTTTTGTCGAACGGCGGCTTTTTGACCTAATACGAATTAATTTATTTATTATCAATTGAATAACCATTCTATGTTCAAACCCAAAAGTATTTTTTCGCAATTAATCGCCTGCGTGCCAGGAGTGATTGTTGCGTCATCTGTTTTTGCCCAAACAGCTATCCCTCTTAATGACCTCAGTGCCTTTACCAACAAAGCCAACAACTGGTCTATTGCTGGTGACGTCACTGTCGATATTTCCAAAGTCAATGCATTAGAAGCCAAACCTGGTAAAGGTGTTCTAGTTTGTATTCACGAAAAAGGAAAATACGGTCAAGAATATGAGCTGGTATCAAATTTCAAACATGGAGATTTAGACCTAGAATTAGATTTTATGCTCACCAAAGAATCCAATTCAGGTATTTATCTACAAGGAAACTATGAAGTCCAACTTTTTGACAGTTGGGGCAAAAAAACGGCAAAATATAATGACAACGGCGGTATTTATGAGCGATGGAATGATGCCAAGCCAGAAGGGGAAAAAGGATATGAAGGATATGCCCCACGTTTTAACGTAGCAAAAGCGCCTGGTTTATGGCAAAACATCAAAATTTCGTATCAGGCCCCTCGCTTTGATGCTGCAGGCAAGAAAATCGCCAATGCGGTGTTCCTAAAAATTGTACTGAACGGTGTAACC
>JAIXPV010000187.1 GCA_027486105.1 Runella sp.
AGTACACCAACAACTTTGAAGTTAACCTTAGTACGTTTATCAAAACAACAACGCTTAATTTCTCGGCTTACACCCGAATGACCGAAGGGTCGATTGAGACCGTTCGTTACCGTGGTGGACAGGCATTGTTTGACCAATTGACTAGTCAACAGGGTGTAAACGTTGGAAGTGTGGTGATCAATGATAACACGCTTCTCTCCACCTTCCAAAACATTGGTAGCAACCGTGCATATGGTTTGAACGTTTTTGCGATGGTAAAACCAGTGAAAGGAATGACCATCAACGGTAACGTAGACGTTCGTTATATCATGCTCAACAGCCCTTCTTTGGGGGTTAAAAACCAAAACTGGACTTTTAACCTTTTTGGCCAGATTCAGTATCAGTTGGGCAAAGATTGGAGCGCTCAGATGTTTGCCTTTGGACGAGCACGCGACATTCAGTTGCAGGGAACCCGTGGTGGTTTTGTAGGTTATAGCTTAAACATCTTGAAAGAGTTTAAGAAGCAACAAGCTAGTTTGGGTTTTGGAGCTGAAAACTTCTTGCAAAACGCATTCAGTCAACGCAGTAACCTCAACAGCACTACTCCAGGAAACATCTTTAGCCAAGAGCAGGTCAACGTAATGTATAACCGTGGTTTCCGTCTCACCTTCCGCAAGCGTTTTGGTAAAATGTCGTTTGACGGTAATTTCTTCCAACGTAAGAAGAGCGTTAACAACGATGATACCAAGCAAGGAGGTGATAATTCAGGCGATGGCGGCGGCGGACAACCTGCTGGCGGTGGTGCCACAGGCGGTGGTCGTCGTGGTGGAGGCAAATAAAATAGCTTTTTTGATATTATATATCCACACCATAAACAAAAAGCCCTTCCAAGTCATTGGAAAGGCTTTTTGTTTATGGGTTATTGAGTAATTAACTTCCTAATTCCTTCTTAAAAAGGCCAATGGTTCTTTCCCATGCCAGTTTTGCAACGGCTTCGTTGTAGCGTGTAGGGGCGGAGTCGTTGTTGAAAGCGTGTTGCGCACCTTCGTACACATAGAGTTCATACTTAATTCCCGCTTTTTTGAGAGCTTCTTCGTAGGCTGGAATCCCTGCATTGATGCGCTCATCTAGGGCACCATAATGGAGCATCAGTTTTGCTTTGATTTTAGGCACGTCGGCTGCGTCAGCCTGTCGACCGTAATAGGCGACGGCGGCGTTGAGCGAAGGTACGTTTACTGCAAGTTGGTTGGCCATGGCCCCACCCCAACAAAAACCTACGCAACCTGTTTTGCCCGTACAGTCTTTGCGAGACTTCAAGTAATCAAAGGCTTTTACGAAGTTGTTTAAGTTTTTCTTGGCGTCAAGTTGTCCGAAATACGTGCGAATCTGCTCAGCATCGGTAGGAGTGCCACCAAAAGGAGAAAGGGCGTCGGGCGCCAGCGCGATAAAGCCTGCCAAAGCTACACGGCGGGTTACATCTTCAATGTGGGGATTAATGCCTCGGTTTTCGTGGATTACTACCACTGCAGGGTAGTTGCCAGGGGCCGAGGGCCGCGCCAAATAGCCTTTCATTTGGGTTCCATCGCCTTCGTAGGTAATGTTTTCGATGGTCAAACGCTCGTCGTTGGGTTTGACGGTAGAGGCGTGTGCATAGTTGATTTCTAACAAAGGAAGCACGGCCATTGCTGCGGCAGTGCTTCCAGTGAGTTGGGTCAATCGCTTGAAAAAGTCGTCCCGTTTGAGGGGTTTGTGGGTATACTCGTCAAAGAGATTAATAATGCGTTGGTCCATGTTTTTGTAGGAGTGAGAAGTGAGTAGAAAGCAGTGAAAATAAGTACAATCGGTAAATATCTAAAGCAATTTACCACTTATAAACTACTTATACTTCATTCTCTCTTCTGACTCCTAAAAACTATCCTCCCGCCAGTTTCAAACAATCTTCCAGCGTGAGGGTTGCGGGATCGGTATCTTTCGGGATTTTGATATTACGTTTTCCAACTGCTACATAAGGGCCATACGGGCCACGCAATACTTTAACGGTGGTATTTTCGGCAAATTCCCGAATGACTTTATTGCTTTCTGCTTCTCGTTTTTTCTGGATGATTTCGAGGGCTTCTTCCCGCGTAACGCGTTGCAGGCTCATGCCTTTGGGGAGTGAATAATACTTATCGTCGTGCTTAATAAACGGCCCGTATTTTCCCATACCCGTTGTAATGGGTTTCTCTTCCAAAAATCCGAGCCCTTCTCCTTCCCCTGCCAAATCGCCGCGTTTGAGTCGGATAGCATTTATGCACTGCTCTGCTTCAATCGTGTAGGGGTCATCACCGCGGTCGAGTGAATAAAATTTGTCGTCGTGCTTAACGTATGGCCCGTATTTACCCACGCCTACCACCATCGGTTTATCTTCAAAGAAGCCTACTTCACGGGGGAGCGAAAACAGTTCAATGGCTTCTTCGAGGGTAATGGTTTCTACGAGTTGTCCTTTTTTAAGGTTGGCGTATTGGGGTTTGGCGTCTTCGGTGGCTTCGCCAATTTGGACGTATGGGCCAAATTTTCCAATTTTGGCAAAAATTGGCTTCCCAGATTTGGGGTCTAGTCCTAGCTCACGGGCTTCTGCTCTTTTGAGCACTTTTGAACCTTCAACTTCACCGATTTTCTGGTGAAATCCTTGGTAAAAACTATCAATCATTTGTTGCCACGGAAGTTTTCCTTCGGCAATTTCGTCAAACTCTTTCTCAACGTTAGCCGTAAAAGAAAAGTCAACGACGTTTGGAAACAGTTCGACCAAAAAGTCATTGACAACCATGCCCGTATTGGTCGGAAATAACTTAGCTTTTTCGGCGCCGTAATTTTCTTTTCCAATCGACTCTTTCAGTTCGTTTTGTTTCAGTATCAGCTCTTTATAGTCGCGTTCTTGTCCTTTTTTATCTTGCTTAACTACGTATTCTCGCTTGATAATGGTCGAGAGGGTTGGCGCATAGGTAGAAGGACGGCCGATGCCCATTTCTTCCAATTGTTTCACCAAACTTGCTTCCGTGTAGCGGGGTTTGGGGCGCGAAAATTTCTCCGTGGCTTTCAGAAAATCCAGATTCAAGATTTGCCCGATGTTGAGCGGGGGTAGCATCCCTTTGGTGTCTTCTTCTTCGTCGTCCTTAGATTCTAGGTAGACTTTCAAGAATCCGTCAAACTTAATGACTTCACCTTGTGCTACGAGTTCTTCGCTGGTGGTTGAAATGGTAATGGTCGCAATGGTGCGTTCGAGCTGCGCATCAGCCATTTGGGAAGCAATGGAGCGTTTCCAGATTAATTCGTACAGGCGTTGCTCATTGCGGTCGCTGCTGGCTTTCAGTTCCCCAAAATTGGTCGGGCGGATGGCTTCGTGGGCTTCCTGTGCCGACTCAGATTTGGTTTTGAATACGCGTTTTTGGTGGTATTTTTCGCCGTATTCGCTGTTGATTTGATCGGTTGCTTTTTGCAATGCCTCCTCCGATAGATTGGTGGAGTCGGTACGCATGTATGAAATCTTACCCGCTTCGTAGAGTTTTTGGGCTACAGTCATCGTTTGCGATACCGAAAAGCTCAATTTACGCGAAGCTTCCTGTTGCAACGTAGAAGTGGTGAATGGCGGTGCGGGGGATTTTTTACCAGGTTTTACTTCCAGATTTTTGATTTTAAAGGTAGCACCTTTACATTTTTCTAAGAAATTTCGGGCTTGTGCCTCCGTTTCGAAGTTTTTAGGCAGTTCTGCCTCGAGGACTTTTCCACCTTCCAAAATAAACTTGGCCACGACCTTATAAGAGGATTTGGATTCGTGGGCTTCTACTTCCCGTTCTCTATCTACAATCAGGCGTACTGCCACGGACTGCACCCGTCCTGCCGACAAGGCGCTGCTGTTGCCTATTTTTATTTTTCGCCACAAAACGGGCGACAATTCATAGCCCACAAGCCGATCGAGTACACGGCGAGCCTGTTGGGCATTGACCAAATCCATGTCGATAAGCCGTGGATTTTGGATGGCTTTTTGCAGGGCTGTTTTGGTAATTTCCCGAAAAACAATCCGTTTTGTATCTTTTGGTAAGCCTAGTGCTTCTTTCAAATGCCACGAAATGGCTTCTCCTTCGCGGTCATCGTCAGTTGCTAGCCAAACCTCATCTGAAGCCTTTGCTAACTTCTTTAACTCGTTGATAACCTTTGTTTTATCGGCAGAAACTTCGTAGGTAGGTTCGTATCCATTTTTAACATCTACCCCTAAATCTTTGTCGGGGAGATCGCGAACGTGGCCAAAACTGGATTTGACCGTGAAATCTGCTCCGAGGTATCCTTCGATGGTTTTGGCCTTGGCCGGTGACTCTACTATAACTAAGTTTTTTGACATGGTGGGTGTGTTTAGTCCCAATATTGCCGTCAAAT
>JAIXPV010000551.1 GCA_027486105.1 Runella sp.
CATAAAAAACCTCTATTCTTTTTCATTTATTTATTTTTCAACTAAAAAATCTTTTTCACAACCTGCGGCAAGAACGCCCATAAAAGCGATTGCCACCGATGTAAGTCGTAATTTATAGAGAGATTTCATTGCTTTTCTGATTAATGTCAAGGTTAGAAACTGATATTTACGCCAAAAGAATAAGTTGCCGATGGCACGTCATCTTGGAAAATAGCGGAATTGAACTCGGGGTCAAAACCAGTAAAGTTGCTGAACACAAACGGATTCAACACTTGGAGATAGAGCCGGGCATTCGACATTTTCACTTTGTTCAACGCCCTGTTGCCCAAGGTATAGCCCAAGGTAATATCAGAGATTCTCAAGAAGCTTGCATCTTGGTAAAAAATGGCGTTTCGATAGGGATTGGCCGCTACGGTACCAAAAAAAGTATTGGATGGGTTGTCGCTTCTCCAATAATCCAAACCTGCCAGTTTGTTGTATCTCGTACTACCGATTTCCCCAAAAGTTCCTGCCAAGGTGTTGTTTCTGTATTGTACGCCATTACGATAATAGGTAAAAAACGAGAAATCAACATTCTTATACTTGAAGCGATTGGTGATACCCAATATCCAATTGGGAAGCTGAGTACCAAGATACGTTCTGTCGTCAATGGCATCGGTTGAAGAAATTTGACCGTCATTGTTTTGATCCACCACTCGCACAGAGCCCGGCACTTGTTTGTATTTGGTAGCCAAGTCTTTGTCGGCGGTTTGCCAAATCCCGTCAAATTGAAAATCAAAATTGGCTCGAATAGGATAGCCTACGAAAAGGTTGTTGCCTTTGTCAACCGTCTGACCGTTTCCGTATAATTCGAGCAATTTATTTTGGTTTCTGGTAAATGCAAAGGTGGTATTCCAATTAAAATTTTGCTTGGAAATATTGACCGTATTGAGCGTAAGCTCCACGCCTTTGTTCTCAATTTTACCCACATTGGCAATCACCTGCGTGAACCCTGTCGTGGTGGGAAGTTTTTGGTTCAAAATCAAATCATCGGTTTTTCGGTTGTAAATTTCAAGTGACGCGGCAATTCGGTTTTTGAAAAATCCAAAATCAATCCCTAAATTCAGCTCTTTGCTTCGCTCCCATCTCAAATCTTTGTTGGCCAAATTTAAAGGGGCAAAGCCGTAAGCAGCAGTACCATCAAAATCATAGCCTGTGTTTAACAAACCTGCTTGGGTGCTGTAAGGGTTGACGGTGGAGTTACCTACCTGCCCATAACTTAGGCGCAGTTTTAGGTTTGAAAACACATTCAGATTATTGATAAATTGCTCATCGCCCAATCGCCACGCAAAAGCCACCGATGGGAAAAAAGCCCATTTGTTGCCCTCCGCCAGTTGTGAAGCCCCATCAGAACGGCCCGTGAGGGTCAATAAATATTTATCATTGTAGGAATAATTGATTCTTCCCATGTACGACAAGATAGAGCGCTCGACGAGTGAACTGTTGATTCCAGAAATGGTCGCTGCCGTGTTTAGCGCATACCAATCTGAAGCATACGGCAGGTCTCTTACCGCAATTGAATAGGACTCATTTCTCTGATAGAATGCACTTTGCAGGGCTGTAGCTGTGATTTTGTGCTTACCCAACTCTACATTATAGTTGAGGATATTGTCAATGGTATAATTCCCGATAGTACGGTTATCGTACTGCGCTCTTGGCTTAGCCCCAATCTGTGATTTTGACCACTGACCTCTGAAGTCTCCCAAACGCTGTGAAGTATAAGAGGCCGACAGCGATGAACGGAACGTCAGTCCTTTGAGCAATGTTACCTCACCGTAGGCATTGGCCATGGCATTCATGGTGGTGGTTTGCAGTTTAGACGTTTTGGGGTCAATATCAAGCAATGGATTCCCTACTTGTTTGTCGTTGATTCCCATCCAAAAAGCATAGCCATCAATATTCAAATCACCATTTTCGGACGGGTTGGCGAGATCAGCATAATAAACAGTACCCGTAGGCCTGGCACGATAGGCATTTCTTAGGGACTCGCCCGAGCCTACATTTTGGTCGCTGTACGTCAAATAAGAGGTAAAGCCTACCTTAAAACGTTCTCCAAGTTTACTGTCCAGACCCGCGTTTAAGTTGTATCGTTTGAAGCCTGTATATAACACGTTGCCATCTTCGTTCAAAAAGCCCCCCGAAAAGCGATAGGTGGTTTTCTCACTTCCTCCCGAAACACTGATATTATGACTCATTTGAATACCAGGAGCGGTAACCAAATCCACCCAATCCGTTGTTTTTCCGGCTTGAATATTAGCCGTTTCGGCAGCGGTAAAGGTGGCTCCCGTAGCGCCCTCCAACACTCTATCTGTAAAGGTCACTTTATAAAATTCGTCGGTATTCATCAAACGAGGCACATGAGCAGGGGTTTTGATTCCTACGTAGCTATCATAACTCACCCTTGGCTTGCCCGAAAGTCCCTTTTTGGTGGTAATAATAATCACCCCGTTGGCACCGCGCGCGCCGTAAATAGCCGTAGAAGATGCATCTTTCAGCACATCCATTGACTGTATATCGTTGGGATTCAGATTGTTGATATCTCCACCCATCAACCCATCAATGACCACCAAAGGCTCGGTAGAGTTGTTGACCGTGTTTTCGCCTCTAATGGTAATACTATAACCCGCTCCCGGCTTATTGCTTGATTTAGTGACGGTTGCACCCGCCACTTGCCCCTGAATAGCTCTTGCCGCCACTACGGGATTGGCCCTGACAATGTCTTTTGTTTGGACCGACGCCACAGCTCCCGTCAAATCAGTCTTTTTGATTTCACCATAACCCACCACCACTACTTCATTGAGGGCCATATCGTCAGCTTTTAGCGACACATTCAGCGTGGTTCGGTTACCCACCAAAATTTCCTGTTTTACATAACCAATGAAACTAAAAATCAATACGCTATTGTCATCGGCTACTTCTAAGCGAAAACTCCCGTTTTCGTCAGTGGCGGTTCCGCGTTGGGTTCCTTTAATCACTACGTTTACTCCGGGCAGGCGCTCACCAGAAGCACTCGTTACTACTCCCGTTACCATTTTTTCAACCGTCTGGTTGGCGGGGAGGGAGTTATTTAACGTTGAAAGTTGGGCTACAAGGTTTGACGGGCGCTCCATAACCGATGCCCCCCCAGGCGACAGGGCTTCCTGCAATACCGCTTTGGGATTTACTTTTGCAGAAACAATGACGAAGGTATCTTTACTAACCTTTTTTAAACGCAACCCTAATGGTCGCAGCATTTGCGTTAAATTTCGCTCCACATTGACATTGCTGCTCAACTGCCCGGAAGGGATAGAAATACCGTCAATTATTTTTTCTTCAAAAAGAATATCGATTCCATGCTGCTTTTTAAACTGCATCAAGGCATCCCTTAACGAAACTTTTCCTGCCGGTGCTTGCAGCTCCAATCGCGGCGGTGCCTGTTGGTTAAAAGCCAACAGTTGGGCCGAAAGCCGTGGTGCGGTGAGTAGCCACAAGACTACTCCTACCAAATAAACGGGAATACGGATAGGTCGAATCATTTTCAATAGAGGTTTAATTTTCAGTAAGTTAAGGTATAGGTTTGGGTAGCACCCGAAGGAGTTTCGTTACGAATAATTCTTATTTCCAGCATTTCGGACAGTACTTGTAAAAATGCATCGGCCGTTTCCGCTTTAAAAGTCCCGCCGATGGTTCGTTTGGCCAGCGTTGAATCTGCAATTAAAATTTGAACCCCAAATCGTTCGGTCAGTTGATAGGCTATTTCTGAAATTGAGGTGTTTTCAAACATAAAACGGTGTTCTTTCCAACCCAAATGAGGCGCAAGCGACTGATCGTGGCGCAACGTGAGGCGGCCCTTTGATGAAACCGTAACCACATCGCCTGCGGTAATAATCAAAGGCTTCGTTTCTTTGGTTTTCAGGGAGCGCAATTGTACTTTGCCTTTATTGAGCACCACTTTACTTCCTCTTGAACGGCTGTAAACCATAAACTCCGTTCCTAATACTTGCACTTCCAGTTGATCGGGAGTACGGACAATGAACCGGGCGTGGTTGGGTAAATGCTTCACCGAAAACTCAGCTTCCCCTTTCAAGAAAACTTCTCTGGATGTTTCCCCAAACCCAAAACGCGGTACTTTAAGGGCGGAATTAGCATTTAGAATCACGCGACTGTCATCTGGCAATTGAAGCGTAAGAAGCTCCCCATTCGTTGTTTCGTACCGTTGAAAAAGAATCGCATCCCGAAATACGTACGCGCATATCCCCGTCAATAGCAATACGGAAGCGGCTATTCGTAAAAAAAAATTGAAACGACGAGAAAACGGACTTACCGTCACCTTTTTAGGATTTTCAGTCTCGGCCTGATTTGAGAATTGAAAAAAAGCAGCATCGGCATCGACAATCAATTGCGGATTTTGCCGCTCCCACTCCTCCAACCACTGAAAATAGAGCTCCTGATGACTTGGCTCCGTCAACCATTCTTCAACCAATGATTTCTGTAGAGGCGTCGCTCGGCCTTCAAATAAGGCCAAAATGGCAGGTTTAAATAAATTCTGGCTCATACGTGTGGATAAATTACGTCCATTGTGAGAGAAAAAAGAACATAACGCCTTTGCTTTGAGTCCATAAATCGCTCATTATGAACAAGAAAAGCAAACCGTAATTTCGTAGGGATTGCCGCAACAACGAGAGGACTTTTGTGATATGTCCTTCCACTGTTTTCGTAGAAAGGTGAAGTTCTTCGGCAATAGCCGCATTTTTTTTTCCTTCAAACCTACTCATCACAAATACTTTTTGACTCTGAGGGGAGGTAGAACGAAGAATTTCTTCAATTTTTATGTATAATTCATTGTATTGAAGGATTTGTTGAGGCGTAATTGGCGGGGTATCGGAGTTGTCATTTTCAAGATAGTCACTAGGTTTTTCGGCTCCTAACTCCGCCCTTAGAAACGCATAAGATGCATGTCGAACAGATGTAAATAAATAGGCTCTGTAGGAAGTAGTAACGGTCTGATGCAATTGTTTTTGCCAAAATTGACTAAACACCTCCATCACTATGTCTTCGGCCACTTCTTTTGAATACACAAACCTGACGGAATGACTGCACAACGGTTGATAGTACCGCTTAAAAAGCAGTTCGTAGCCCTTGGCCGTATCTACTTCAAAAGCACGTTTTATCCATAATTCAGAGTCAACAATTCCAGCGGAGTTGTCATTTATGTGGGGAGCAAAACGGTTACTCTCGTCCGGCTGATGATATTCCGGCTCATTTGAGTCCATTGAGGGCAAGGGCATAGGGATAAAGGGATAACAAACGGGAGTTTATCTACTAAGAGTATAAAAACCTTGGTTTACCCTTGCCTATTTTGTGATTATTTTTAAAATAATTCTTTAGATAGTGATAATAAGGCAAAAAAGAGGCTTTATGCTTAGTTGGGCGTGATTCCCGCAGGGGCATTGAAGAAGCCCGTAGGTTTGCGGATACTGTATTGACTAAAATCCTGATTGGCATCCAAGCCCAAGCCATTCATGCGCTCTCCGGATTGTTGATTTTCAATGGTCACCTTTTTCTCGGTAAATACTTTCTGCGTTTGGGGATTCCAAGTCAACTCATCCGAAAACAAACGTTCCTTTTTTTGGGTAACTACTTTGACATTCCCTTTTACTTTATATAAACCCGTTCGGTATTCATAACGACCAGAATCTGATTCCAAAGTGGTGATAACATTACCCGCAGGGCCGTAAAAATCAACAAAAACTTTTTTGGGGAATACTTTATCTTCGGATGGGAGTTTAATTTGCTTTGCGGTTCTGACGCGCACTTTCAAAAAGCCAAGCTCGCTAAACAGCACTTCGATATTTTCGGCTTCTTCGAGGGGACCATTGTACACAACAAACTTTTTGGAATTTTTATCTTGTTCACAGGCACCTAGAAATACCATTGAAAAAATAAAGAAGAACCACCGTGTCAACTTTGGCGCGTAACGAAATGTAGACTTCTGTAAAAAACAAATAGGAGATAAAAGTTTATCTCCCATTTGCATCCTTGCAGATGTTGTATTAACCCACCTTAACATCTTGAAGGCAAAATTAAGGTGTTCTAACGTCTTTTCCAAAAACAATTGATTTATAGAGGGATTTTTTTTCATTTTTTTTAGCAAAAAATCGTATGCTTGCATACAAATATGCTGAAAATAAACACCTTATTGTTTCTTTTTAACAATATTTAAATCTTCATTAATCCACTTTAAATTTCTGGAACCACGTATCTTTTAGTGAAACTCCAAGAACTACCCTTCCGTATCGCTCCCGAAAGGTTTGGGAAGAGACCGTTCCCCGCTGCCCCGCCACAAAAGAGATATTGATTAAATTCACGAAGTTTCGTCCCACGGGCAGTGACATTCCCATCGAAACACTCAGGTCATCCACAGGCTTAGTCCCCACGACCAACGGAGTCTGGTGGTAGATTATACCTAAACGATAAAAGACCAAATCCCAATACTTGGTTGAGTTAAACTTTGGAACGTATTCTAAGCCAAAGTGAAAACTTTGTCCGTCGCGCATATTTTCATTATTGCCCGATATTCCTTTGTATTGCGACCAGTTTTGGCGGTCATAATCAAAGCTCAGCAACAGATTAAAGAATTTCTCATAGCTCAATCCTACGCGCCAATTGGCGGGGAGATTTACGTTTAGATTGGCCTGTGTTATGGTATCAGGGTTGGTAATGGGCTGACCTGCACTACTCAATACCTCCAAGGTAGTATTACGAATGGTATTTATAGAAGAGGCCAAATTATAGGTAGCCCCAAAATTCAGGTAGTGGTCTTCTTTCAGTTTTTGACGATAAGCAGCCCCTAATTTCAGGTTAACGTCGCTAAAATTCAAACGATCATCCCGACTCACGATGTAGTCACGGCTATCGCCGATGCGTAATTGAGAAGTAACACTACGGTTAAAGTTTCCAAAAAGGTACGTAAAATCAGCTCCAACGCTCAGATTTTTACCAATTTGAAACCCGTTCGTCAGGTTAATTTGGTTTAATCCTCCTTTTCCAGAATAAACATACTGGGCTTCATAAATAGAAGTACCGATACGCCCATACGAATTCTGTTGGTAATTCACAAAGCTGTAAGGCTTTAGGCTCAAACCCAATGACCATTTAGGTGCAACAGGAAAAGCCAAAGCCAAATAACCGATGTTCCCCCCAAAATCCCGTTGATTTTGTTTCGTATCCTGGAGGCTTTTGTATTGACCAACCACCCCCACATCAAACATGGTAAATCGATTCCGAACGAGCAAGGCAGGATTTATAGAATTGATATAAAGAGGATTTGATGCACTAACACCTACATCGCCCATGGCATTGCTTGGCGAATATCCTTTACTTAATAACTCTCCTATTCCGATGGCTGAATAAGGGGCGTTTCCTAACCCCTGAGCATGAACGTTTGTTTGTAAAAATAGGACACCCAGTACCCAACTCCACTGAAGAAGCTTACGCGTTTTGTACATTGACATTGTATAATAAAATTCGATTCAGACCCATCAAAACCAGATTTGGCGCCGCAAATATGCGATTTTTAAGCCGATTTTCAAAGAAAGGAGCGTCTCCCCCGCACAATAGTACGCGACATTCACCGTATTCGTTGCGATACCGTTCCATAAAGCCTTCTACTTCCGCCAGCAGTCCGTTGATGACCCCACTTTCCATAGCTGTATGTGTACTTTTCCCGACCAAGGGTACAAACACTTTGTTGTGTGTCTCTACCACGTCAATCAAAG
>JAIXPV010000680.1 GCA_027486105.1 Runella sp.
GAGCAGACAACATGACAGAAGCACGTGAAAAGCTCAAAAACTTTACGTTGGAGGGAGTCGCTGAAAAAATCAGTATGCCTACCTACATTTTACACGGCGAAGACGACCGTCAGAATTTTGTAGAAAACGCCTATAAAGTAAACGAAGTTCTTACCTGCGAGCACGTCATGGAGATTGTACCGAAGGAAGAAAGCGGCTCGGCCCACTGCTCAGTGGATGATTTCACCAAGACCTTCAATATGTACGATTGGATTGCTGAAAAGATAAAGGCATAACCCATTTAATTTTGAACCACAAATAAAATGAGCAACATAAAGAAAGTGCTGGTCGTTGGCGGAGGAATTGGCGGCCAGTCGGTAGCAATTGGTTTAAAAAAAGCAGGTTTTGCGGTAGATGTGGTAGAAATTCTTTCAGCGTTTAATGTATACGGTGTCGGTATCATTCAGCAAGCCAACGCCCTCAGAGCGTTGGATGCCATCGGGGTAGCAGACGAGGTGATGCGAAGAGGCTCGCCTTATGGCAAAGTAAAACTTTGTTTACCTCACGGGGTTCAAATCGGCGAAGCTGGTACACCGCCCATTGGTAGGTTTCCAAGTCATAACGGTATTTCTCGACGGATTCTCCACGATGTTTTATTTGAGGAAGCTCAGAAAATTGGGTTAACATATCGGATGGGCGTAACGGTTGAATCTATTGACAATCAGCCAGATATTGCCAAAGTTGTTTTTACGGACGGTACAACGGATAGCTATGACCTTGTGATTGCCGCCGATGGCGTAAATTCAAAAGTACGAAAACTCGTCTTTGGCGAATTCAAGTCCAATTACGTAGGTTTATCCGTATGGCGTTATCCTTTCAAACGCCCTGCTGGCTTAGATACTGGTTATATTTTCTTTAATAAAAAACACAAAATTGGGGTTATCCCGATGACGGCCGAGTCGTGTTATATATTTTTAAATTCTGCCGAAGGCGACAATCCAATGATTCCAGAAGACCAATTAGTTGAAAAACTGAAAGGTTATATGTCGGCCTATCCAGTGCCTGTGGTTCAAGAGCTAATTCCCCAAGTAACCGATGCTAAATTGGTTAATTACCGAGCATTAGAAACGCTCAAAATGCCCGCACCTTGGTATAAAAACAGGGTGGTGGTTTTGGGCGATGCAGCCCATACCACCATTCCTCAATTAGGCTCAGGGGCTGCCTTAGCTATTGAAGATGCCGTGGTATTGATTGAAGAATTACAAAAAGAAGGGGATGTTGAGGCCATTTTTGAGAGATACATGAACCGTCGCTATGAGCGTTGCATGATGGTGGTGGATGTTTCCGAAACTTTAGGCGCTTGGGAATTACTTGAATATAACGACCAACCACTTCCAGAAGGTGCGAATATGGGTATGCTGATGGGTAAAACTGGAATGGCCTTAACCGCTCCCATCTAACTTGAAAAACGCCCTGAAAAATGGGGCGTTAAGCCATAGTCGTAGGGTCTAAAATCTATTCTTACAATTCGCCCATTAAGCAAATGATACAACAAATTAAAAAAGGGATTACCTACGCAGAAAGCAAAGAAGCCGACTTGAAAGTCCGAGCTTTGGTAGAAAATATGCTGGAAAATGTGGCTACCAATGGTGAAAAAGCAGTCAGAGAATATTCGGAAAAATTGGACAAATGGGCACCTGAAAGCTTTCGATTGTCTTCGGTTCAAATCCGACAAATCATGGCTGGCTTGCCTGAGCAGGTGATTGAAGACATCAAATTTGCCCAAACCCAAATCCGTAATTTCGCCCAAATTCAGCGCGAATGCATCAAAGACGTTGAAGTGGAAACCTTACCGGGCGTGATTTTGGGGCATAAAAACATCCCCGTCAATTCGGTCGGCTGTTATGTACCAGGCGGACGTTACCCAATGGTGGCTTCAGCTCACATGAGTGTATTGACGGCCAAAGTGGCGGGAGTAAAGCGCGTTATTGCGTGTACGCCGCCCATCAATGGCGAAATTCCTGCGGCAACCGTGGCGGCTATGTACATGGCGGGAGCCGATGAGATTTATTTGTTGGGGGGTGTGCAGGCCATTGCCATGATGGCCTTGGGCACCGAAACGGTTCAGCCCGTAGATATGCTCGTAGGCCCAGGAAATGCCTACGTGGCTGAAGCCAAACGTCAATTGTACGGAAAAGTGGGCATCGACCTGTTTGCCGGCCCAACGGAAACGCTCGTCATTGCTGATGATACCACCGACGTAGAAACCTGCGCCACAGACTTGCTCGGCCAGGCCGAACACGGTCCCACCTCCCCCGCGATTTTGTTGACCACCAGTAAAACCATTGCCGAAGGTATCGAAGCCGAAATCCAACGTCAATTGGCTGTGTTGCCCACGGCCGATGTGGCGAGCGTATCGTGGCGGGATTACGGACAAGTAATTTTGGTGGATACGGTGGATGAACTGGTGGCAGAAGCTGACCGCATAGCTAGTGAGCATGTGCAGGTCATGACCGAAAATCCGCGTTATTTCCTCGAAAAAATGACCAATTTCGGTGGGTTGTTTCTCGGCGATAAAACCAACGTGGCCTACGGGGACAAAGTAATCGGCACCAACCATACCTTGCCCACCAAAGAAGCCGCTCGCTACACAGGAGGTTTGTGGGTAGGCAAATTCTTGAAAACCTGTACTTACCAAGAGATTAGGACGCCAGAAGCAAGCGCATTGATTGGCGAATATTGCTCCCGATTATGCGCCATCGAAAACTTCTCCGGCCACAAAGCGCAGGCCGATTTGCGGGTACGGAAGTATAGTAAATAGTTATTGGGAAACTGGTTATCGGTTGATTTGTAACTTGCAAAAGGCTAATAACCGGTAACCATTAAACTTTAAATATGAAAACAGTTCTCGTAACAGGTGGTGCAGGTGAAATTGGCTCGGCAATTTGTAAGCAATTTGCGGCAAATGGATATGATGTTATTGCAACCTATAACTCGAACCCTGTAAAGGCAGAAAAGTTATTGGCTGAGCTAAATCAATTACCGGTAACCAATAACCAATTTCCCAATCACAGTATTTTCCACGCTCCAACCACAGATGCGCAGAAAGTAGCTGCCTTAAAAGCGTTTGTCTCAGAAAAATACGGAAAGTTAGATGTATTGGTCAATAACGCGGGCATTACCACACCGGTACCGCATGATGATTTGGAAGGCTTGACCGATGAGTGGATTGATAAAATCATGCAGACTAATTTCAGAGGTTCGTTTGCGATGGTGAGAGCCACTAGAGCGTTATTGGAAAAAGGTTCGGATGAAAGCAATGAGTCCTCTCTGATCGTAAATATTTCCTCCATTGCAGGTATTTCTGGCATCGGAAGCAATGTGGCCTATTGTGCTTCAAAAGCAGCTATTGATTCCATGACACGCTCATTGGCAAGGGTTTTAGCGCCCAAAATAAGAATGGTATCTGTTTCGCCAGGCTTTGTAGAAGGGGAATATACCAAGAATTTCGATCCAAAATTCCTGAAAAATCAAATGGATAATACACCACTTGGGCGTTTTGCAACAGGCGTAGATGTGGCCCATGCCGTTTATGCGTTGGCCACTTCTCTAATTATCTCAACTGGTAATATCATTTCCGTTGACGGGGGCAGACTTTTAAAATAGAAAAAGATGAAATTAGTAACCTTCAAAAATCCTCAGGGAGAACCCCGCACGGGTTGGCTCACAGGCGAGGGCGTGGTGGATATGCACTTGGCGAGTTCTAGCCTGCCCACCGATATGCTGACGTTTATTGATAATCACGAAGCGTACTTCCCCATTATCAAGGCATTGGGTGATGTACAGCCGCATTATCAATTGTCAGAAATTCGATTGTTGGCTCCCTTACCCAATCCCCGCAGTTTTCGGGATTACATCGGCTTTGAGATGCACATGCAAAATGCGTCCCGGTCGTTTGGGCACAAAATCGGCCCTGCTTGGTACGACATGCCGATTTTTTATTTTACCAATCATCAGGCCATTTACGGCCCCGACGACGAAATCAAACGCCCGACCAAAGAGACCAAAATGGATATTGAGCTGGAATTGGCGTGCATCATCGGCAAAAAAGGCAAAGACCTCAAAGCTGAAGAGGCCCGTCCTTACATTTTTGGTTATACCGTTTTTAACGATTGGACCGCCCGGGCCATCCAAAAAGTGGAGATGGAGATTCCGTTGGGACCTCACAAAGGCAAAGACTTTGCCAACGCCATCGGCCCCTGCATCGTCACGGCCGACGAAATGGAACAATACCGGGTGCCGTTTGATGCCAGCGTATTCGGTGACCCAATTCGGGTACCGACTGTCCAAATTGATAGGTTCAATCTCAAGATGACGTCGCGTATCAATGGCGTAACGGTTTGTGAAGGAAACTACCAAACGGTATATTACACCTTTGAACAAATGATGGAACGTGCCTCTGAAAACAACGTAAACCTAATGCCAGGTGATATAATGGGCTCAGGAACAGTGGGTTGGGGGAGTTTAATTGAAAACAACTTCAGCGTTCACCGCCCGCTCGAACCAGGCGACGTAGTGGAATTGGAAATTGAAGGAATTGGAATTTTGAGAAATACAGTAATATGATTTTAGAACTTGCGACCATCGATATCAAACCGGGTACCAATGCGGAGTTTGAGCAAAATTTAGAAAAAGCCCAAGCTGTGATTAGCCAATCAAAAGGCTATTTGGGACATGATTTTAAGAAGTGTATCGAACAGCAAAACCGCTATGTGTTGCTCATTCGTTGGGAGAGCCTCGAAGCGCATACCATCGGTTTTCGCGAATCAGAATTATTCAAAGAATGGCGCGGATTGATTGGGCCGTTTTTTGAAAACCCACCCGTGGTGCTGCATTATGAAGACTTGGATTTTAGTTCAACATTACGATAAACCCGTTCCATTGAAATAGAAACCCCCACTGATTGTAAGGGAATTTTGGCGGTAATATCCGTTATAATGGTTTCCTGCCAACGGCCGGGACTTTCACGAAACCAAACCTCGGCGTAGCATTCATCCCGACGAATGAGTACATATTCACGGAATGATTCAAGGGTTTTGTATTTGTCGAATTTCCCTGCTCTGTCATATTTTGAGGTGCTTTTTGACAAAACCTCTACAACGATAATCGGATTAATCAATAAGAGTTGATTGTCATCCCAATACAACGGCTTTTCACAAACGGCTAACGCATCGGCGTAAACACCTGCATTAAGACTTGGAAAATACACTAATTGAGCGGAAGGAAAGACAATATAGTTTTTTTCAAGATTTTCTAAATGAACTGTCATTTGAGTCATCATATTGACCGAAATGATATTGTGAGGGCCTTTGGCGTAGGGCATTTTTATGATTTGACCGTCAATGAATTCGTGCTTATGAATGGATCTCGCCTCTTTCCGTAAATACTGCTCTAAAGTGTATCTGCGAATAGGGCGACTCAGTTTAAGCGGCGGTGTAAATTCAAATGCTTGGGTAGTCATAACCTGTTCTTTTTACAAAAATAACGTAATTATCAACCAATTCAAATGAAAATCATTGACCTCTCCGTGACGATTTCTGAGGAAATCAAAGAGCCGCTTCCTACCAAAATCGTCTATGAAGACCATAAAGAAGGGGCTAAAAAAATGGGTGGAAAACTATTCGAAGGCATTGCCGACGATGTGTTTATCGACGGCAACGGCCCGGCTGGCGAGTTTCTGACCGTGACGAGCCACTGCGGAACGCACGTGGATGCGCCGTATCATTATTTCCCGACCAGCGAAGGAAAACCCTCGCGTACCATTGACGAAATGCCGCTGGATTGGTTCTTTCACGATGGGGTAGTACTGGATTTTACCGACAAACCCGATGGCTATATGTTTGAGCCAGAAGATTTAATTGAAAAACTCGCGGCCATCAATTATACCCTCAAACCCTTCGATATTGTGCTGATTCGCTGCGATGCCGACAAGCGTTTGCACGACCCCGATTTTGTAAAAATCCACGTAGGAGCGTCGGCCAAAGCGACGCATTGGCTCATTGACCAAGGCATCAAAGTGATGGGCACCGATGGCTGGGGTTGGGATATTCCATTGCATATTCAAGCGGCTGATTATCGGGCCAATCCGCGTCCGGGTATCATTTGGCAAGCGCATTATGTGGGCATCGAAAAAGAATATTGCCAAATTGAAAAAATGGCCAACTTAGACCAATTGCCGCCGTTTGGCTTTAAAGTGGCTTGTTTCCCAGCCAAAATCAAAGCTGCAAGTGCGGGCTGGACGCGCGCCGTGGCGATTCTGGATTGATAGGAATAACCATAGCTGTTTTTATCTTTTATTATGGAGTAATATCTGATTGATTTTGCCTGCTTTTTTGGGTTTATACCCATTGTTCTCGCTGCCTTATATTGAGAAAAGCCCTGTTTTGGCCAAAAGACAATACAGGTAGGGGCAGGACTTTTTCAAAAAAGACTTTACGATTTACCTGAGCGACAAACAGGACACTGCCTACAAAAACAACCTCAACATGATGAAAATGTTGGATGGTGTTGGCATAAAATGCATCTATCAAAACAGTACCAGTGCCCATACTTTTTGGGCTTGGCGTAAGAATCGGCCCGAACTTGCTCCTTTGTTTTTTTTAAAAATATTGCCCCTAAACCTCGCTTAAAACATGAAAAAAGGAATCTTTACTTACGAAAATGGTATCGTATTATTGATGGCACTCACGTTTGGGTGCTTGTTTTTTGATCGTCTGGCACTTAATTTTCTGATGCCTTACGTGGCCAAAGACCTCCATCTTAATAATACCCAAATCGGGTTGTTAGCGGGTGCGTTGTCGTTGGCGTGGGCGTTTTCGAGTTTTTTCTCAACGGCTTGGGCTGAAACTCACAACAAGAAAAAACTTGTTTTCATTGCCGCCGTTTTTACCTTCTCACTTTGTTCATTTGGCTCCGGTTGGGCGGTTTCTTTTGTGACATTGCTGATAGCTCGCCTCGTCATGGGTTTTGCCGAAGGGCCAGTGATACCATTAGCCCAAAACTTTGTGGAGCGCGAATCTTCTCCTCACCGACTGGGCATAAACGCTGGAATTTTGCAAGGGGTAGGTTCTGCTCTTTTTGGTTCTATTTTAGCGCCCGTTGTCTTAGTGCAAATTGCCGCAAATATGGGTTGGCGCAATGCCTTTTTTGTGGCAGGAGCACCAGGCTTGGTGTTAGCCTTGCTTACGTGGAAATTTGTCAAAAAATCAACCGCTGAAAGTGTGCAAACCCAAGAGAAATCCACCCTCAATATTGCCGAACTTTTACAACACAACAATATCAAATGGGGCATCGGAGCGGCTTGTTGTGTGTTTGGTTGGTGGTTTGCTACACTCCCGTTTATTTCCAATTATTTTGTAAATACTCAAGGAATGTCGGCCGATCAAATGGGCAAAACTATGGGGCTTTTGGGCGTTTCTGGGCTTTTATCTTCTGTTATTGTTCCAGGGCTTTCTGACCGTATCGGGCGTAAAAAAGTGTTGCTGATTTTTATGGTGGTGGGTATGTTTTACCCTTTTGCGGTCTATTGTTTGGTGGGTTCGGTGTTGCATCTTCCTGCCATGTTTTTTACCTATTTTATGATGGGGCTGCTTCCCATTGTGGCGGCGGTATTGCCTTCTGAGTCTGTGCCTGACTATCTGAAAGCCAAAGCGTTAGGGTTTATTACCGCTATTGCCGAAATTGTAGGAGGGGTGCTTATACCTGCCCTGGCGGGAGTCCTTTCCGACACAATAGCCCCTTCGGCTTTTCTGTGGGTGGCGGCCGCTTTGGCGTTTATTGGCTTAGGCTTCGTCATGAAATTAAAAGAACCTTCAAAGCTTTAAAAAGTCATTCTTATTTGATAACGGCTCTGGATTTAGCCCTTGTGTCTCGGCGTGACTGACGCATTTATGCTTAGTTATTGTCTCACTTTGAGGCAATACAGGTGAGTTCAGGATACTTTCTGTACAAAAGCGCTATAAACTTGTACTAATGTTAGATATTAACCCACCCAGTTATGATTAGACATTCTGTCATTTTCAAACTCAAAGACACCATCAATCCCGAAGAGAAGCAGGCTTTTTTTGATGCTGTTGACACCCTTGCCTCTATTCAGGATGTTAAAAAATTTGAAGTATTGAAGCAAATCAGCGCTAAGAACAAATTTGAGTACGGTATCTCGATGGAATTTGATACGCAGGAACAATACGATTTTTATTCAAACCATCCCGAACACGTTGCGTTTGTGCAAAACTTTTGGCTGAAAAATGTGGATGATTTTCTGGAAATAGATTATCAGATTTGAGTTGAAATATATCTATACGGTCTCCTCTTTTGATAAGAATTATACCCTTTAAATTTTGCTAACCAAATGAAAATCAAATTTTTATGTTTTGCTGCGTTGCTGCTGTTACAGTCGTTTTTTGTAAATGCCCAACCGCAAACCAACCGTGTCTTAAAACTCTTTCCAGAAGGCACGGTACTGCACGGCGATATTCCGTACAATGGTGATACGCTCAAAAAGCATCTGCTGGATATTTATCTGCCCGCCAATGCGCCCAAAAATCTGCCTTTGGTGGTTTTTATTCATGGAGGTGGGTGGATTGGAAATGACAAAACAGCCGATATTGGCTACATGGGTAATACCGTATCGGCCTTGATAAACAATGGTATTGCCGTAGCGTCCATTGATTATCGTTGGGCTACGCAAGCTACGTTCCCTGCCCAAATCCAAGATTGTAATCGTGCCGTGTCCTTTTTGTACGACAATGCCGAAAAATATGGCTTTGATAAAAACCGAATTGCCTTGATGGGATTCTCGGCGGGCGGGCATTTGGCATCGCTTTTGGGCTTGGCTCACAACAACAAAGTGCCTGATTTTTATATGAATAAGCAAATTGCGAAATTCAAAATCAAAGCCGTTGTTGATTTTTATGGGCCTGCCGAATTGATTTTATTTCCTGGGGCAGACGACGCAAAATCACCCGAAGGCTTGCTCATTGGTGCGGCACCGCTTGCCCGTCCTGATTTGGCCAAAGCCGCAAGCCCTGTTACTTATGTTGACAAAAACGATCCTCCTTTTCTTATCATTCATGGTGAAAAAGACAACCTTGTTTCACCCCGTCATTCGCAGTTGTTGAGTGCTTGGCTAACGACCAGTGGGGTCGCAAATGAACTCATCATCGTTAAAGATGCCCCTCACTTTGGCAAAATGTACGATGTAGATGAAATACGAATGAAAGTGATGGCTTTTCTGAAAAAAGAATTGAAATAAACATCAACGAAAATTTAACCCTGAGTAACGATGAAAAAAGTAACCGTTATTACCTTACTTTTGGTAGCATTCACCTCAATTCTTGTAAAGGCTCAGTTTGGCCCTCCAACTGGAGAACCCGATGTCGTTAACAAACGTTGGCACGCCCAATGGATTAGCGTACCCAACGCCACCCCTGATGGTTATGGCGTGTATATGTTCCGAAAAACCATTGATTTGGCTTCAAAACCCACTCATTTTAAAATTCATGTTTCGGGAGACAATCGTTACAAACTTTTTGTAAACGAAAAATTGGTTTCGATGGGCCCTGCTCGTGGCGATATTGCCCATTGGAACTACGAAACGGTGGACATTGCGTCGTACTTAAAAACAGGAAAAAATATCATAGCGGCCCAAGTTTGGAACGAGGGAGAATTTAAACCAGAGGCTCAAATAACTTACCGTACGGGTTTTATTTTGCAAGGCGCTACCTCTGCTGAGTCGGCCATCAATACCAATAACACATGGCTTTGTGAAAAAGACAATAGCTTTGCTCCATTGGTTTTTAGAACCAGAGGCTATTATGTAGCTGGGGCAGGTGAAATACGAAACATGGCTTTAGGCCCAAAAAATTGGCAAAGTGAAGGCTTTGACGATAAAAATTGGCAAAAAGCAAGACCTGTGGGTGGAGGTGTGCCGAAAAATATTTTAGGCGCTTTTGGTACGATGAGTGGCTGGATGTTGGTGCCCTCTATCATACCTCAAATGGAGTTGAAAGATGAGCGATTGGCCAAAGTCGTTAGTAACGAAGGAATGACGGCTTTGCCTGCTGATTTTCCCGCCAAAAAATCGAACGTGGTGATACCTGCTAACTCGAAAGTAACCCTCATTTTAGACCAAAGCTATCTCACCAATGCCTATTCAAACGTAGAATTTAGCGGAGGCAAAGCTGCTACCATTACGTTGAGATACGCCGAAGCACTTTTTACAAAATCGGGGGGAAAAGGCAATAGAAACGAAACCGCTGGTAAAACCTTTGTGGGCCGTGCCGATAGCTTGGTTTCGGATGGAAGCCAAAATCAGAAATTTACCAGCCTTACCTACCGTACTTATCGCTATTTACAACTGAGCATTGTTACTCAAAATGAGGCAATTACCCTGAATGATATTTACGGTACATTTACCGGTTATCCTTTTAAAATGAACGCCCAATTGTCGGCCAATCAGCCCGAGATGGACAAGATGCTGGAAATTGGCTGGCGTACCGCTCGCCTGTGTGCTTATGAAACCTACATGGATTGTCCCTATTATGAGCAACTCCAATACATCGGCGATGGCCGCATACAGGCATTGGTGTCGCTCTACAACAGTGGCGACGACCGGCTGGTAAAAAATGCCATCAATCTCATGGATTTTTCACGAACACCCGAAGGCGTAACCTTGAGTAGGCATCCTTCTTACACCCCGCAATTTATCCCTACGTTTTCGCTTTGGTATATCGGTATGCTGCAAGACTACGCCCGCTATGGGGCTGATGTAGAGTTTGTTAAAAGCAAAATAAGCGGCACTCGGCAAATTTTGGACTATTTCAAAAGCTACCAACAAGCCGATGGTCGGCTAAAAAATACCCCGCAATGGATGTTTACCGATTGGGTGGATAATTTCAAAGAATGGCGGGCAGGTGCAGGGCCCATGAGTGCCAACGGAACATCGGCGGTACTTGATTTTCAATTGCTTTGGGCGTATCAAGTAGCGGCAGA
>JAIXPV010000170.1 GCA_027486105.1 Runella sp.
AGTAAAAATCACGTAAATAGCACACAGATGAAGAATAACAATATATTTCGTAAACTGGCGATAGTAAGTGTTTTACTACTTGCCCTCAATACGGGTTGTAAAGAATCGTGGCTTGAACCCCAACCGCTTTCTTTTTTCACTCCAGAAAATACTTTTACTTCCGAAGGAGGTTTTAACTCTGCTTTGGCTTCCTGCGGACTTAACGTTCGGGATGAATTCTACGGAGATGGTAGCCCTATCATCACGGAGCTCCTTTTCTCCGAAATGGCCGTTGAAGGAACCACTGATAAATTTGGCCCAGCCGTAGATCTAAACGTACTCATTACTCCCGACGCCAACCTGAATAGTGCCGACTTCAACCGCATCGGTTGGTACTGGGAAAGAGGATGGCTGGGGGTTCGCTTGGCCAATACGATTATTGACCGAGTGCCACAGGCTACTGCGGTTAAAGAAGACGTCAGGAATATCATTCTGGGCAAAGCTTACTTCTATCGGGCGTATCACTACTATCGCTTGGTGCATCAATTTGGCGACATTCCGACCACTTTTAAAGAATTAGCAGAACCCAAATTGGACTTTGTGACCGTAAAACGTGAAGCAATTTTACAGAAGATAAAGGCCGACCTTGACTTTGCGATGAAAGTAGTACCCTGGACCAGCTCCAAAGGGGACGTAAACCGCGGGGCGGTCGGCCACTTACTCACAAAGGTAAACCTTGCCCTTGGACTCTACGACGAAGCCATTGCCGCTGCCGACCAAGTCATCAACAACGGTGCTTATAAACTAATGACTTCCCGCTTTGGCGTAGATGCTGGCAATTCTAATAAAAATGTTATTTGGGACTTGCACCGTCCTGCCAATAAATTTTTGGCCAACAATACCGAAGTGCTTTTCTCAGTCATTGACCGGTATGGCCTTCCTAGTGCTACTACCACAGGTACCACTTCTATGCGCCAAGCCGTGCCATTTTTCTCTGTCAATACCATCTTGACCCCCGACGGGCGGCAGGGCATGGTACCCAACCAAGTCGAATTTGACTTAACTACTTTGTATGGACGCGGAATTGGCCGTTGTAGAGCTACTCCATATAGTAGCAAAGACATTTGGGATGACGACAAAGACCTACGTCACGATACCAAATCAGGCAACTGGATGACCATGGAACAGCTTGTTTACAACAACCCTGCCCTGAAAGGTGTATCTCCTTGGTACGGTAAGCCACTCCAACTGCGCGATGCCAACGGGAAATTATTGGTTTCTACTGGCGACACCATCAGAACGTGGTACAACTGGCCTCAATATAAACTGTATATTGAAGATCAAATCCGGGTGCCTTTTCAAGGTGGAAATTCCGATTGGTATATTTTCCGTTTGGCCGAAACTTACTTGCTGCGCGCAGAAGCACATTGGTTTAAAGGAAATCTGGCCGCTGCTGCCGAGGACGTTAATCGGGTGAGAACCAGAGCAGGATGTAGTCCGTATCCCGTTTCAAAAATTGACATCGGCACTATTTTGGACGAACGAGGACGAGAATTATACTACGAAGAACCCCGTAAAACCGAACTTGCCCGCATCGCTTTCCAAATGGCTAAATCAGGAAAAGCCTATAACGGGAAAACCTATTCTATGAATAATTTTTCGGGCTCAAACTTTTTTTACGACAGAATCATGGACAAAAACATTTTTTACAAAAATAGGGTCAGAAATGTTCGGGGAGATTCTTATACCATGAGTGCCTATCACGTTTTATGGCCCATACCACGCCCTGCTATTTTAGCTAACGGTTTGGGACAAATCAACCAAAATATTGGCTATGCTGGCAGCGAAACCAATAAGCCCGCATTAGACCAAATCCCCGATTAACTTCCACATGTACCAACAAGTAAAAGGTTTGGAATGACTTCAAAATCAAAACTTTAAAAAAATATTTTGAATCATTCTAAACCTTTTTCAATATCAATCAGGAGAAAAAAGCCCTTGCGTACCTTATTCTTAATCAATAACAATTTTTAAAAACAAGCCTTACCTTAAAATAGAACAATAGGGCTATTTTATTAATAAAATTTATCCGAATCAGTCCAATCCACTAAATAAAGTTCTCATGAAACGTAGAAAATTTTTAGGCCAAACGCTAACTGGCGTAGTTGGTGCCATCGGCGTTCCGACCATTGTTCCAGCTTCCGTGTTTGGCAAAAACGCCCCCAGCAATAAAATCAACATCGGCCAAATAGGCTGTGGGCGTATCGGCCGCGACCACGATATGGTCGGTACCCTTCAACACGACGTAGCACGCATGATTGCCGTGTGTGACCTTGATAAAAATCGCTTAGTGGATGGCAAAAAACTGGTAGAAAGCTATTATGCCAAAAAGACGGGCAACGCCAACTACGTAGAAGCCAAGATGTACGATGACTACCGCGAGATGCTACTCAACAAAGACATCGACGCCGTTATTATCAGTACACCCGACCATTGGCACTCACAACCAGCCATCGAGGCCGCCTTGGCGGGCAAGGATGTATATCTGCAAAAGCCCACTTCGTTGACCATTGCCGAAGGACGGATGCTCAGCGATATTATTCAGAAAAAAGGCACTATCCTCCAAGTAGGAACCCAACAACGTTCATCGCCTCAGTTTCGAATTGCCGCAGAATTAGTACGCAATGGACGTATTGGAAAGCTACATACAGTAAAAGTGGGGCTACCCGGTGACCCTTCGGGACCGTCAGCACCCGCTATGCCTGTTCCTAAAGGCTTCAACTACGATATGTGGCTCGGCTCTACGCCCGAAGTACCCTATACCGAAATAGGAGTACACCCACAAAAAGGCTACGGCCGCCCAGGTTGGTTGCGGGTGGAGCAATTTGGCGCAGGAATGATTACGGGCTGGGGACAACACCACTTCGATTCGGCTGCTTGGGGAATGGATACCGAACTCACAGGACCTATTTCGGTACAAGCCGTGGCTGAATTTCCCAAGTCTGGATTATGGAACGTACACGGAGATTTCATGGTGAAAGCAGAATACGCCAACGGTATTACGATGTACACGAGTGGTGGCTTCCCCAACGGTATCCGCTACGAAGGCACAGAAGGCTGGATTTGGGTATCGCGCGGAGATTATGTGGCTTCGGCCAGCGACCCTGTGTCGGCAGCCAAAAGTAGCAAAGCCCTTGATGCCAGCGACCCCAAAATCTTAACCTCGGTGATTGGGGAAAACGAAATACATCTATACAAAAGCGATGAGCAACACGGCAACTGGCTGGAGTGCATCAAAACCCGTAAAGCACCTATTTCGCCCGTAGAAATCGGGCACCGCGCTTGTAGTGTATGTCTAATCAGCCACATTGCCATGAAATTGCCACGCAAATTGCAGTGGGATCCTAAAGCCGAACGTTTTGTCAACGACAACGAAGCCAACGCCATGCTAAGCCGCCCTCAGCGCAAGCCTTACGGCACCACTAATATTAAGATGTAATATTCAAACCTTGATAAGGTCTGAAACCTTATCAAGGTTAATCTAATAACTCATGAAAAAATCTGATAATCAACGCCGTACATTTTTAAAAGAATCAGTGGCGTCGGCAGCTGGTCTAATGGCAGTGCCTCTGTTTTCTACGGATTCTTTGGGACATATCCCATCTGAAAAAGTAGCTCCCTCCCCCATTATTCAATACGATAATCCTCGCATTAAGTTTGCGGTCATCGGCATGAACCACGGCCACATTTACGGACAAGTGGAAGCCGTCATTCGCGGAGGTGGACAATTGGTTTCGTATTATGCCAAGGAGCCTGATTTGGTAGCGGCATTTGCCAAACGGCACCCCCAAGCCAAACAGGCCAAGAGCGAACAAGAAATTTTGGATGATAAATCCATTCAATTGGTGCTAAGCTCGGCCATTGCCAACGAGCGCGCTCCGCTTGGCGTCAGAGTAATGAAAAGTGGCAAAGATTTTATGTCTGACAAACCTGGCATTACCACCCTCGAACAACTCGCTGAAGTACGCCGCGTACAAAAACAAACGGGGCGGATTTACTCCATTATGTATAGCGAACGCCTCGAAAACCGCGCAACCGTAAAAGCAGGTGAGTTGGTGAAAGCAGGGGCCATTGGCAAGGTTATTCAGACCATCGGGATGGGCCCGCACCGCATGAATCCCAAAACCCGCCCCGAGTGGTTTTTTCACAAAGAGCAGTTTGGTGGCATCATTTGTGACATTGGCTCCCATCAATTTGACCAATATCTATACTTCACAAACTCCACCCAAGCCGAAATTGTGGCGTCCCAAGTGGGCAATACGCACTATCCACAATACCCTGACTTTGAGGACTTCGGCGACGTGATGCTCCGTGGAAACGGCGGTATGGGGTATATTCGAGTAGACTGGTTTACTCCTGACGGGCTCAAAACCTGGGGGGATGGCCGTCTGACAATTTTAGGCACCGACGGCTTCATCGAAATTCG
>JAIXPV010000176.1 GCA_027486105.1 Runella sp.
TCCAATTCAGGAAAAAAATTTGCAATACGGTTATATCCGTTGGCATGGGTACGGCCCATCAGCCCCGACCCCACCAATCCGATTCTTATTTCTTTTTTAGTTGACATAATGTTAAAAAGGTTTTAAGTCCTCCCCATTTTGGGGAGGGTTGGGTGGGGCCTGTTTATGCTTCGTACCAGCCGTGCGCTTTACGTACATTGATCATGGCAGCCAGAATATCATTCCAGGTTTGCTGATTGTTCATGACCGCATTGGGGAACATACAGCCATCCCAGCAGATATGGCGGAACGCCTTGGTCAGCTCACCGCTTTCGTCGCGGAGCCAAAGGCCAGCATCGTGCGTGATGTCGAGTTTGCCGTTAGGGTCTGTAGCTTGGCAGTGGCGGCCAGTTTTGTCGTGAGAGCCGGAGCCAAATACGGTCCCGTCGTTTTGGGCAACGTGGAAGTCGATCGTCCACGGACGCAATGCTTTGGTCAGTGTTTTTAACGCTTCCAAGAAAGTCGCGCGGTCGCCCCACTGAAAATCTTCGGGCAAGATGCGGTGCTCGGGGGCGTTGTAGCCCAGGAGGTACAGGGTCGTATGCGACATATCCGCCTGAAAGCCCACATTTTTACGGTCTACGGCTTCGAGGGTTTCCAGCATGTATTTCCAGCTGTGCATTCCGCCCCAGCAGATTTCACCTTCGGCGGCCAAACGCTCACCAAAGTCGGCGGCTACATCGGCCGCTTCGCGAAATGTCTGGGCAATGAGTTTGGTGTTACCCGCAGGGTCGGCGTCCCAGTCGTGCGGACTGCTTGCCGAGTCAATACGGACAATCCCGTTGGGACGGATGCCCATTTGGCGTAGTTTTTGGCCAATGTGACAGCTTTTACGTACCATTTCTACAAATTCGGCACGTTGCTCTTTGGTGCCCATGGCAGGGCCACCCCAAATAGGCGCCACCAAACTGCCGATCTCAAGACCGTGGGCAGCTACTTTATCGGCCAGACGCTTAATACCGTCGTCTGAAATATCTAAGTCGTAGTGAGGGTCAAACAGGCCAAGGTCTACCCCGTCGAATTTAACACCGTCCACTTCAGCAGCGGCGGTCATTTCGAGCATGGTATCCAGTGCAATGGCAGGTTCCGAATCGGGACCTTTTCCCACAATACCAGGCCAGGTGGCATTGTGAAGTTTAGGATAATTATTTTCGGGCATGTTGATAAAAGTATTAAAGGTTAATAGTTAAGTGTTATCTGAGTATCTGTCAACCTCGGCAAGGTTTAGAACCGGGGCGCGCAGCCCTTGCCGAGGTGAGTATTAGAGTACCAAATCAGGGTTGTTGGGACCAAAGTGTTTCAGAATCACGATTGGGTCGGTAGCCGATGGATTGCTGATAACGACACCTTCTTTTGCCGCCGCTTCGCTCACAAAAAACTCATCGTTGGTGAGTTGTCCGTAACGAATCAGCGCGGGCGTTTCGATGTCCCACACGCCAAATTTGCCGTGGCCTTGCATCACAATCATGCCATATGCGGCTGCGTCTTTGATGGTCACGGTGGCGCCAGGCATGACAGTGAGTTCTTTGGCACTGTATGCGGTGGATTTATAACAAATCCAGTTTTCTACGTATCCTTGGGCTTGCATATCTTCCAACGGCCGTACGGGCTTAGGCATCATAAAGTGATTGGCGGCAAAATTGGGATCAACATTGGCTTCCCAGTCAATCACCGAAACCAACTCGTCATAATCACCTATCTTGTCTTGGGGCGTGCCATTCCAAAGCAATTCCTCTGGTACAATTGCTTCATTAACAAGGCTTTGGTACATTGCAAAAATGTCGGATGCTTTTTGTGGCTCGTAGGTACACAAGCTGCCTGGCGCGTGCAAAATACCCGGGGGCACGTCCCAGCCTGTGCCTGGTTCTAATTTATATGCAGACGAAAAATTGGTAATTTTGTTGTCACCTTTGTTGAAGTCCATCAAGCATTGCTTGATTTGTTCTTTGGTTGTACCCGGCGTAATTCCGAAGAAGGTATAGGGGAAATCACCACCGTGGTTGTTGAGTTGGGGAGGGAAATAATAGGCTTCGGGTTTTCCATTTTGCCCTACCAAAGCCGCCTTTTCGTCGTTGTGGTGAATGTGGTGCGGCAAGGGGCCCATGTTATCAAAAAACTTAGAGTACATTGGCCAGCTTTTGTACTCGTCCCATAGGCGGTCACCGATGATTTCGCCTTTCAGCTCGTCGATAACGTCTTTCAACAACAACTGTTCGGTTGTATCTCCGTCCTGAAAAACCACTTTGCTCAAGCCTTCGTGCTCGCCCGTCAACGGACCGTTTTTAGCGGGCGTAGTTGACGACAGCCAGCGCTCGTCGATACCGCCGCGCACACCACCCAACACGTAATAATCGTCGGGGTGCAATTTGATTCTTCGTCCGGGTACGCAAAATGAGCGCGGTACCCATGTAGGGGCTAAGCGTAAAATCCCTTTTCCTTGTTCTAAGGCTTTTGCTGCTAAACTTACATTTGCCATTTTCTGTATAAAGTGCTCGTGCACAATTTAATAGTTGATTGTTGTTCGTTATTATTTTTTTACAGCGACAGGTTATAAACTCAAAATCTCTATCTCCAAATCATACGTGCGTCGTTCGCCAGTAGCCAACTGAATGAGCGTATTTTGTGCTCTGGCATTTGCTTGACCAATGGGTGGGTTGGTGCCCGGCTCAATGCCAGTCACGTATTCTCCTTTGCCCCAATGCTGCCAATTGGTCATCCAAGGCAGTTGGCTTTTCTGAAAATGTATTGCCAATTCAATGCCTAAGGCAGTGTTTCGTATTCCGCAATGACACCTACCTTCAGCATCGGCGTCAATATCAATAAAGGCGGCTTCTTCTCCTCCTCCATTGTGCGCTTCCAGCGGGGCAGGGCAGGTTTTAAAATCATTTCCTTCCCTAAAAATCGGGTTATTGGGATTTCCGTCACGCGATTGCCACGCCCCTTCCCACACAATTTCGGCACCTTCATCTACCAGCGGCCAGCCCAAATTGCAGTGGTACAGCATCATGTGCGGGGTGGTGGTATTGGCTCGGTTAATCACCTCGTCATGAATACGAATTTTGGCTTCACCGAGGGTTCCCGAAATGGTTCTCCGTAGTTCCAAAATGGGCCCAAAAACCTGCGTTTGCTTGATAATCCCCGTAATACTCATCTCCATTCTGCCCGCAACTGGGTCGGGTTGGATGATGGATTCGATTTCGGCGGGAATGTTACTCACCAATCCATGCAACCCTCGTTCCCCGTATTCATCGGACTCAGGCCCACCCACGTGCGACAGTCCGCAGGTTGTTATCAATCCTCCCCCAAAAGTCCGAATCCAGTCAATACCCTTGCCTGAAAAGGGTTGCGGTGGCATCACTCCTGCATGACTCAACCACGCCAAACTATGCTGATTATAAAATGCGTCAGCGATGTCCATGGCCCGGTCAATGACGACTTTATAGCGCAGCCCCGTACCCGTATTTATCCACGCAATGCGCGTTCCTCTACCCAGACCGTTGTCGATAACGGACGTCTCAATCCCTCCCAATTGTGCCGCATTCGATAGTTTATTCGTCCAGGGTTGAGTTATTATTTCTTTACCGTCCATAAAAATCAATTGTCAGTCACATAGTCGGTCAAAAAGGGGAAAAGCCCCTTAAAGACCATTTTTAATGTATTTTTTGCTTAAAAATTATTCATTTAATTATCCAATCAGTGGGCCAACAACCAATTTTTGACCCTTGGATTAAAGTCTTCCAATTGTTCAAAATGGAAAATATGCCCGGCCTTCTCGTACAAAAATAAATCGGAGTTCGGGATGGCACCTGCCACTTCGTCGGCCATCCATACGGGTGTAAAAATATCTTCCTTACCCCCAATGATGAGCACGGGCTGGGTTAGGCTAGGTAGGTCCGCCAAGGCGTTGTGAGCAATACACGCTGCCGCCTGCCCTTCCAACCCATGAAGGGGCTGAGGGAAGGGGTCGATTGCGGCTTGATTGCGGCCAGCTTCCAATTCAGCCGCTGTTTGCTCATTGTCCCAAGAGGCTTTGGAGTAAATCAATTGTTGAATATACAGGCTAAATTCTTCGGGCCTAAATCGTGCTTTGCAGTGCATCATGTGTTGAAAAATCGCCTTGGCGGCGTTATCGCAGCGCGCCCAAGGACACATCAACACCAATGAGCGTACTTTTTTAGGGTGACGAATCGCCAGCTGCTGCGCAATGGTACTCCCCATTGAGCAACCCACAACGCGAACATTTTCCAGTTGAAGCGCATCCAACAATCCTGCATAATCATCGGCCATCTGCTCTGTAGTATATGGCCCCAGAGGCTTATCCGACTGACCCACGCCCCGGTTGTCGCCAATAATGCACCTAAAATCATGTTGCCAATACGACGCGTGGGGCTCCCACACACCGCTAGGGGCAGTAATCCCCATGATGAGCAGAAGCGGCTCGGCCGAACTTGAGCCGCGTTCTTCGTAATAAAAATTGATTCCGTTGGTCTGAACAAAAGGCATAGGAGGAACCGGAAAATGTAAAACTGAAAAATGTAAAACCGCACGGGCGAACCCGCGAAAAATGCAAAACCGAAAAACAGCCCTCGGGGTTGAAACTCCGAAACTATTGACTAAAGACCGTGGAGCGCATTACTTATTTTAAACCCGGAATTAATTCATTCTGAATCCAGCGACCGTCGTGTAAAGTCACAAAATCGGGGTCTTCCAGCGCCTCAACGCCCTCGTCTTCGCAGATAATCCAACCGCCGTAATTGGTATCTTTCAACCATTGGGTAATCGATAATAAGTCCACTTTTCCTTTGCCCATCAACGCAAATTCAGGATTACCATCCCAATCTTTGTAATGCACGTGATTGATTAATGAAGCATACTCTTTCATCTTTTCGAGCGGGTCCATACCGCCGTTGATGATGTGGCCTACATCGGGCGTCCAGCCCGTAACGGTCGTATCCAACGACTCCAGTACCACTTTATAATCTTCTTCGGTACGAATAATAGAAGTATGCGGAGAATTTGGGTGAAAACTACA
>JAIXPV010000011.1 GCA_027486105.1 Runella sp.
CTTTGCTGGTGGCAAATGCCGAATCAAACCGTTGCACATACTTTGGAATGGCATCTACCGCAAAAGGGTCGAGCACCAATCCCGCCCCGCCTGGGGCAGCGCGCTTGACGGCCTGCTTGGTCAACACGCTTTGGAGTTGATTGTTGGTGTATTGCCATTTTTTGGCCGCCATGTTGGGTGTTACGTTTGGACCGCCGAAAGGCCAGCCTGTCCCCGTGGTCATATCAACGCCTAGCCCGAGGCGCTTACCTTCACGCACGGTGTGGGTCAGCATCTGCATCCATTGTGGACTCAGGTACGAGATGGCTTCTTTCTCAAAGCCTTTGACACCGTAAATCGGAATAATGTGTACTCCCCCTAGCCCCGCCTTTGCGAAGTTTTCGAGTTGCCACGTGATGTCTTTTTCCGTCACGGTACTTCCCATCCACCACCAATAGGTCCAGGGTTTGGCAGTATTGGGGAGAGCTTGTATGGGGGAGGTCTGCGCGGATACAGACCTTGGGGTAGGGTTGTTTTGGGCCATGCTGGATGACCACCCCGCCAAGGCAATTAAAATGTAAAAGGAGATTTTTTTTTTCACTTTCTATGGGGTTAATACATCGTTACTTTTTTGCCAAGGGATTGATACCTTTAAATGTTTTTTTGCGAAGCTATCTACCTGTTTTTTTAGGGAAATGTTGAGGATGAATGTAATAAGCAAATTCAGACTGATTCCAAATTTTACGTAAAAATGTTGGAAATCGAACAATTTCAACGACTTGGTTGTAGTATTGTAACAAAGAAACTCAAGAATTTATAACCTCGCATAATCAATATGAAAGATTTGATGCGTCTTCGGACCTCCCTCAAAGAAGAGTTGCAAATTGCCCTCAACGCCCAAGTGAAAATGGAAGCGGAGTCTTCGTCAAAATACTTGGCGATGGCGGCTTGGTGTGATCGCAACGGCTATTCAAACAGCGCGGATTTTTTCTTTACACAAGCCGAAGAAGAGCGTGCGCACATGCTCAAAATCTTCAAATACATTGGCGATATGGGCGGGGTAGCCGTTACACCCGAAGTAACTAATATTCCGCAGGAATATCCGACGTTTCGGAGTGTATTCGAAACGGCGTTGGAGCAAGAAATTGCGGTATCTCAATCCATCAATCGCATTGTGGGCATTAGCCGCCGCAATGATGATTATGCTACCGAAAACTTTATTCAGTGGTTTGTGAAGGAGCAGATTGAAGAAGAATACATCGCTCGCCGTCAGGTGGAATTATTTGATGTTATTGGCGAAGAAGGTATTGGCCGCTTTACTATTGACATGGAAATCCCCAAAGTAACCTATCCCGGAGCCGCCCCTGAAGCGGAGTAGAAAGATAATATTTGCCATTCCGAAGGAGTCTAAACTTTCCATGAGCGCGTCGCAAAATTTGCGACGCGCTTTTATTTTTGTCTTTATGTAAAAATTATTTGCTTAAATGTAAAGTTTGTTTTACATTTGAATCGAAATTAAATTCTAACAAAACCTATTAACAGCTATGTACACTAAATTGCTTCTACCCAACCGCTACAAGCGCCTCGGTTGGATTATCTTTGTGCCTTGTTTAGTTCTCACCATTTTGAGTATCCTCAATTTTGAGCCAAGCGTGAGCTTTTTTGAAAGCGAACACATTTTGACGAAATGGACCACCATTAGAGTATCGGATGGGAGTTCATTGGCCAAAGCCCTTGACGGGCAATCAAACGACCTTGCGGGTGAAATTCTGATGACGCTCACCGCCATTGGTTTCTTTTTTGTGGCCTTTTCTCGCGAGCGCACCGACGACGAATGGATCATGCGCGTACGACTCGAATCGTTGCTATGGGCTTTCTATGTCCATCTTGCTGGATTTCTAGTGGCCGTTTGGTTGTCGTACGGTTTGGCGTTTTACGTTTTTCTTTCGTGGAATATGCTCACGGCACCGTTGGTGTTTTTGGCGCGGTTTCACTGGATCGTGTACGTGAAGCCTTATTTGGAAGAAAGGAGGGCTACGGCATGAAAAACACCATTCACGTAGAGCGCGCCATCCGACGTATCACACAGGCCGATTTGGCCGCTGCGGTGGGCGTATCCCGCCAAACTATCAACGCCTTAGAAGCCGCCAAGTACGTACCTTCGGTGGTATTGGCGATGAAAATTGCCAATTATTTTGAAAAACCCGTCGAAGCCATTTTTGAATTGGGCGAGGAAGATTAGCCCGTGTAGTTTTTTAACGGTCAGACGGTTCTAAACCGCCCGACCGTTATTGTATGTTATTCAGAAACTGCTGAAGAGTTGACCCGACTCACATTTATTTTGATTTGCGTCGATAAAAAAAGCCGTGCTGTCGGTATTCATTAGTTCTTCAGGATTGTATTTTGTATTTTGCTTTTCAATCCTAAATCAGTACTGATGAATACTTTTTTGCGAGCTAGCCTTCTTCTGATGATTTGTTTTTCTTGTAAAGAAGAAACGCCTGCGCCTACCAAAACTGAATTGCTTACAGGAAAACCCTGGAAGTGGATTGGGGGAGCGGTAACGCCCGCGTTTGATGTATTCAGCAACGGTAATCTCAGCAACGGAGAGTATTGGAGCCAAGCCCCCAAATGTTGGCAGGACGATATCCGGGTGTTCACGACGGCGGGAAAATTCACGCATGAAGAAGGGGCTACAAAATGCAATGTTGCCGACCCCCAAATTTATGCGCAGGGAACGTGGCAATTTGATGCTTCTGAAA
>JAIXPV010000155.1 GCA_027486105.1 Runella sp.
GTAAACTCTGTGGCCAAAGCCCATCAAACGGAAACCTGAATTTTTATCTTTCGCTTTGTTTACAAACTTCATTACATCACCACCATCGGCTTTGATGTCTTCTAGCATTTCGATTACTTCTTGGTTGGCACCACCGTGGAGGGGACCCCATAGCGCACAGATACCCGCTGAGATGGAAGAATAAATATTAGCTTTTGACGAGCCGACCAAACGCACCGTTGAGGTAGAGCAGTTTTGTTCGTGGTCAGCGTGAAGAATCAACAATTTATTCAACGCCTTAGAAACCACAGGGTCTACTTTGTATTCTTCAACGGGCAACGCAAACATCATGTGAAGGAAGTTTGAGCAGTAATCCAAGTCGTTTTTGGGATAATTGACAGGATGGCCTTGTGATTTTTTGAACGACCACGTGGCAATAGTTGGCAATTTTGCCATCAATCGAATGATATGCGTTTCGGTGGTGTCGGGGGCCTTATCATCGTAAGAGTCGGGATAGAAGGCGCTCATAGCACTTACCAACGACGACAAAACGCCCATTGGGTGTGCATTGACGGGAAAACCTTCAAAAATCTTACGCATGTCTTCGTTGACTAGCGTATGCGTGCGGATTTCGTGTTCGAAGTTTTCGTATTGAGATTGGGTCGGTAACTCACCGTAAATCAACAAATAAGCAACTTCTAAAAAAGTAGCTTTTTCGGCCAATTCTTCGATGGAATAGCCACGATAGCGCAAAATTCCCTCTTCACCGTCCAAAAAAGTGATGGAACTTTTGGTGGCTCCGGTGTTTTTGTATCCACTATCAATGGTAATATAGCCCGTTGAATCCCTTAATGAATTAATATCAATTGCTTTTTCTTGCTCAGTTCCTTGGGTGGTCGGAAATTCGTACGTTTTTCCTTCTAATATGAGTTGGGCTTTATCTGACATACAGTGGTGGTAGGTTAAAATATTCGATGGATTTGGGATAAAGTTACAATTTTCATAAAAAACTTTTTTCTATGAAACTTTATGGGGTAATTATTTCAAAAATTCTTGTTAAAAAGAAATAGACGATGGTTAAACAACTCAAAAATAAAAGACTTGCTTAAGGTGTTTTTAACCCATTTGGGACAACTATTGTTTCGCCGACTTCGGGTCAAGATTGGGTTGATTGCGAAAGATTTCTCCATTTTTCATCACAAATTTTATCTTTCTAACGTCGCTAATGCGCTCTTCTGGGCGGCCTTCGACGGCGACTAAATCGGCCCAGAAGTTGGCTTTAACGTTTCCTAATTGGTTTAAATGAAATACGTTTGCGTTGATAGAAGTGGCAGAGCGCAGCACGTCAAGGGGCTTCATGCCATAGTCGACCATCATTTCCATTTCGCGGGCGTTGTCGCCGTGAGAAAACACCCCCACATCACCGCCGAAGCAAATCGTTACGCCTGCGTCAAGTGCCTGCTTAAAAGTAATCCGTTTGTTTTTGATGCGTTCAGGCTCTGGTTCAACACCTTTTTTCCAGCCTCGGTATTGGCTGACGGCATCGCCTGCCGCTAAGGTAGGGCACAAAGCCACGCCTTTCTCGTGCATGAGCGAAAAAATTTCAGGCGTGCCCGCGTCGCCGTGTTCGAGGGTTTCGCAGCCGCCCAAAATAGCGCGTCGCATTCCTTCGGTACTGCCTGCGTGGGCAATGGTGGGACGGCCACTGCTGCGGGCGGTTTCGACGATGAGTTTTATTTCGTCCACCAAAAAAGTAGGGCGGGCGTCGCCCATCAAACCCCAACGGTAATCAGCGTAAATTTTGATTACATCAGCACCTTTTCCGATTTGCCGACGCACGGCTTGGATGAGGAGATCGTGGCCGTCGGCCTCTTCGGCACCTTGGGGTACATCGATGTCGGTACTGAATCCTTTCGGAGCATAACTGCCCGTGGCAATGAGCGCTTTGGTAGCAATAACCATGCGAGGCCCGGGGATAATTCCCTGATTGATGGCCTGTTTAAGTCCTACATCATCAAATTCGGCCCCTTCTGTGCCCAAATCTCGAACCGTGGTAAAACCCGCCATGAGCGTTTGTTTGGCGTGTAGGGTGGCCCGCACGGTGCGCAATGACCGCGCTTCTTTCAGCACTTGGTCGTCCCAAGTGTTTTCATTATCAGGATGTAAGAACAAATGTGAATGTCCTTCAATAAAGCCAGGCAGTAAGGTACATCCTTTCAAATCTATGATTTGTAGGGTGGATTTGCCTAGAGACTGTAGCTTTTGGGCTGCATCCTCTACGTTTTTAGGCTCGCCAACGGCAATGATTTTTTCGCTCTGTACCAATACACTCCAACCTTCATGGATGGCTGTTCCGTCAAAAACACGGTCGGGCTTTAACAGGTACAATTTTTGAGTAAAACCGTACCCCTGAATGAAGAATATGATTCCGATAAATGCGAGTAATTGTTTCAAGTGAGTAAAGAGGGGGTTGAGTAAACAAAGGTACTTAAGGTCTCGTTATCCTGAACCGAAATGGAAGAAGAAAGTTTGAAGAAAATATTTTACCAAACGTTTGTTTGGTAAAATTAAAATTATCCCCAACTTTGTATTTCGAAACCGAATACACCAGACGATGCCGATTCAAAAAGTAACCAAAGAAGAAGTAGTCACCCAAGCGCTTTTGCTGTTTAAAAAAAGGGGCTATCACCGCACCAGTATGGCCGATTTGGCGGAAGCTTGCGGTTTGTTGAAAGGAAGTTTTTACCACTATTTCAGCGGAAAAGAGGCATTAATGAAAGAAGTGCTCGGGGCTCTTCATTCGTATTTTAAAGCAAAAATCTTTGTGATTGCCTACGATGAAACGCTTTTGCCGCGTGAGCGCCTCGAAAAAATGCTCGCCAAGCAAATCCGGGTGGCTTCAAGTACGGAAGGTGGGTGTTTGATGGGAAACATGGCCATCGAAACGGCACTCGTTACGGATGAATTTCGGCCCGCTATGCGTACTTTTTTTGATGAATATTTGGACGCCCTCACGCACCTATACGCATATAAATACGATGTAAAAAAAGCGCGCCAAATGGCCGAACAGGCCATGGTAGAATACGAAGGTGCTTGGGTGATGGTCAAGCTGACGGATAGCGCCCATTATTTACAAGATGTGTTGGAGCGGGCCATGGCTCGTTTTGATGCCGCCTGATGCAATAACGTTATTGAAAAACTATAAATCAATGAAAGAGGTTACGGTAAACATTCCCACGCCCGATGGCTTTGAACTGGCGGGCATCTTGTATGAATACCACGGTGCGCCTAAAGCCGTGGTGCAGTTTAACATTGGCACGGGTATGCGAAAAGGATTTTACACAAATTTTGCGCGCTACTTGGCCGAAAACGGCTTCATTGTTTGCCTCTGGGAATACCGTGGCATGGGTGAGTCGCGCCCTTTGGATAAAGACGATTTTGCCACGATTACCATGCAAGACTGGGCGATAGACATGCGGGCCGTACTTGACTTTCTGGAGTCAAGGTACCCTGACTGGCCCAAATTGATGATAGGCCACAGCATTGGGGGGCAGCTTGTAGGGCTGATGCCCAACCACCACGTTCTGAAAGGAATGGTCATGATTACGGCTTCGACGGGCACGTGGTGGCGTCATACTTTTCCGTATCGCCTCAAGTCCTATTTCTTTTTTAATATTCTGCCCGCATTGACGGTTCCATTTCTGGGGTATATACCAGGCAAAAAAATGAAAATTATGGAAGACCTGCCTGGAGCGTTGATGTTGGAATGGCGCGAATGGTGCAATTCCGAAAACTATCTGTTTGATTTTCTGGACAAAAGTATTTCTTACAATGCATACAACGAACTTGCTTTGCCCATTAAGGCGTATTGGACCACCGACGACCCGATTGCCAACGCCGTAACGGTGCCTGCCTTGCTTCGCCATTTTCGAAAAGCCGACATCATGGCCGAGGCGATTCGGCCCGCTGATTTTGGGGTGAAGCAAATTGGGCATTTCGGGTTGTTTTCCCGAAAACTAAAAACCCAATTTTGGACCAAAGTCGTGGCCGACTTGGAAGCGATGGTCTCCACGACACTTACCTACAATAATCCCGCATTCAAAAAAACTACACTTTAACGACCATGAACAAAACTACCTTAATTGATTTCCTGAACGAAGGCATAAACGAAGTTGTCGATTTTGCCCACGCCAGCCCTGTAGAGGCTTTTTATTTCAAGCCCGCCGAAAATATCTGGTCGGCAGCTGAGAATGTGCAGCATTTATCGCAATCGGTTCAGCCACTGAATCGCCTCTTTGGCCGCCCAAAAACCTATTTTCTAGAAAAATGGGGCTCCGCAGCTCACCCTTCGCGCTCCTACGAGGAGGTTGTCGGAGCCTATCATGCGGCATTGAACGGCCGTCAGGCAGCTGCGGGGGCATTTGCGCCACTCCCTCCCACGCCCGACGCGGCGGCGCTGGCGAATGAATTTAAGCAGGATTACCTCGCTCTCATTGCGCACCTTTCTGAGTGGAATGAGCAAGAATTGGATGAACTCGTGATACCGCACCCTTTAATGGGACCGCTTACGGTTCGGGAAATGCTCCTTTTTACGGCTTATCATATCCGTCATCATCACCAAATTATGGTGAGCAGGGTAAACTTGGCACCTCAATTTTAATTGTCAAAATGACGTTTTTGCACATTTTGGTTAGTGAACAGGACTTTAAATAGTTGTATTTTTTATATTTTTGTTGTACTATTTGAAGAATTTTTCGTTTTTGGGAAAAAAATAATTGGACGGAACACAGTGAGGTTTGAATTTTCTGGTTGTATTATTCTAAGATTTGTACTATTCTGAGAAAAGGTTGAAATTGGGTATATGAATTTAACAAGAGGGGGTTTTTGCCCTATTTTTTTGTAATTTAAAACCTCACACCTTTGCATTGTCAAAACGAAGTCATCACAGCTGGTGAGACAAGATGGTACAAAAACAATAAAACAATGAAAAAGAACACAATGCTTCTGTCAATATTTGCCGCCATGTTTTTTGTAAGTACAGGAAACGCAATGGCCGAGAGTCACCTTTTCACAAAAGACGTGAAAATCGTAAAACGCGACGCTAAGAAAGTAGAAGTTCGCGTCAACCAACCTAACGTTGGAATTTTGGATGTAGAGTTAAGAGACAAAGAAGGAGGACTGATATACGAAGGCGTAATCAAGGGCGGCGAAAACGTAGCTACTCAGTTTAACCTGAACGCTTTGCCAAGCGGTGAGTATACCTTGAATTGTTTCAACAACAATTTCTGGTCTTCTCAGCAACTTTCGATCTCAAACGGTAACATTGAAATCAACGAAAACAGCTACAAAGAGTCGTTGGCTCCTAAAGTTGAAATGATTGCAATCAACCGTTTTGAAGTATCGACGGTGGTGAAGAACATAGCCGACATGGAAGTAATCATTGCTGACCGTGCGGGCGAAGTTGTTTATAAAGGTTATTTATCTACCGCATCACGTTTCAATTTGGGACATTTGCCAAGCGGCGAGTATTCTTTTGAATTTGTAGTAGCCGATAAATCTTTCAAGCAATACGTTAAAGTGAAATAACTCACAATGACTTCATTCATCAACAAATTACTATAACCACTCCATCTTGACAATTTGATTTTGCGAGAGCCCGTCAGAATATCTGACGGGCTTTTTATTGTTATAGCCTATAAAGTTGCGTATTTTATTTCGTAAATCGTTTATAGATATTTTTATCACAAACAAGTTGTGCACTTTTTATGGTTCATAAGAGAAAATATCCCTATATTTACGTTTTTATCCCGTTAAACATATCCCAATAAACTTAAATTTTATTATGAAAACCCGCAGACCCTTAAACACAAGAAAGAAGTACCAATCTCCTAAGTTGAAAAAATTAGGCACCGTCAAAAATTTAACTGCAGGCGCTGGCAGTGCCGAGGCCGATTCAATGACTGGTGTCTTAGAGTAGTGATGATGAAATGGAATTCCTCTTTTTATTTATTGGGATTCAACAACAAGTCCTTTGTACTGTATGATGGTCATACCCAAAAAACATACAGCAATGCTGTACAGTAGTATTTTATGTGACTTTTTCGGTAGAGAAGAAGTAACCCTCGACGGGTTAAGAAAAGCCTATCAACATACGTACTCACTTCCCGAAATACTGGGCGCTTTTTATGGGTTCGTGCAGGATAAAATTATCATTGACAACGCTTTTTTAACGATTGCCATCGAATCTCCCGAAGACACATCGCTGGGAGAGAAAAGTGCAAAGCTTGAATTAAAAAGGGTTCAGATGACCGCCGACCAGCCTGCATTGACGGTTTTTGTCGTTTCGGATGTACATTATTTAGAAAGTGTTGAATTTGCAAAAATCAAGAGTAAACAGTTTACCGTTGTTTGGGCTTTTGCCAATGAATTGAAACTGTTCCCCGTTTTTGATACTTCAGAAACGGGGGCTTTTTTTTGTTTTCTTCATAGAATCAAAAGAGTCTTTTTCAATCAATTACTTACTTTGCGCAGCCATCATCTTTCGCTGAACGATTGTCTGACTACGGCTTCATTTGGGATGGTTTTGGATTACCTTCCCACCTTTATTGATTCCAATGAATCCCAAAATACCCTTTTGATTTTCGACCACGAAAGATTGACCATCCAACGCGCCTATCTCTCGCCTCCGCTCTTTCGCTCATTTGCCAAAGGAACGTACGAAATACTTGATATTCACCACAAGCCGGCTAATATTCAGGCTGTTTTTGAGCAACTTTCGTTTCACCTTGAAGTTCCTTTGGGGTTGGTTGATAAACTCACATCGCAACAAACACCCCTAGGAGGGTGGGTAAGTACTGGAGGGGTGATCTTCAGGTCTAATCAGATAAATGCTAAAATATTCTTTTCAAGAACAAGGGCAAGCGGCAATGGTCTCACTAAAGAAGAGGCCGAGGCCAAAGCTTTTTGTGAGACGTTGGAAAGATACGCCCAGGTTTTTCGTGAACATGAAGATGAGTATATCATTGCTGCTTACAACGACTTGAAGCACAGAGCCATTCACCCCAACGAGATACTTCCTTACAGCCCCACGCAATACCGCCAGAAAAATACCCGCAGTCATGCGGACGAATTGTTAGTAGAATTTGATGAAAATATCCCCATTGCGTGGAGTAATGTAACGGACAATGTCGATGACACGCCCCGATGCATACCTACTTTCCTGCTGTATCTGGGACGGCCCACTGAAGATGCAGCATCCGAAACTTTTTTTGAGTGGATCACCAATGGTACTGCGGCAGGCTCTACCCTTGAAATGGCAAAGCTCTATGCGCTCTATGAGCTGATTGAAAGAGATGCCTACGCCATATGGTGGTACAATCGATTGCCCTGCCAAGGCATTGATCTCGCGTATATCAGTCATTTGGAGATAGTGAGTTTGGCACTTACGGAGCACCAGCGATTGGGCAAAAAAATATACGTTTTTGACATTACCCAAGACATTTCCATCCCGACGGTCGCGGTAGTGTCAGCCTATCTCGACGGTACATTCGTATTGGCCTGCGCTTCAAACATCAGTTTTGAGAAAGCCTGCGAAAAGGCTTTTGGCGAGCTCAATCAGCTCTATGTTCGTCATTTGTCGAAAAAAACCCGTTTAGACGACGGACAGATGCAGGACATAGCCACTGCATTGAATCATCATACCCCGCAAAAACCCGTTTGGTCTTTTGAAAAAGATAACTTGGATATCACCGAAGAGTTAAAAATTGTAGAAACGGAAATAAGAAAAAGAGGACTGAATATATACTATAAAGACCTATCCCGGAGCGATGTTTTATTGCCCGTGGTGAAGGCGATTGTACCCGGCATGAGGGGTTTGGATACCCGATTTGCACCTGGCAGATTGTATGATGTGGTCAGTGATCTCTATGGCTACGTTCCTGCCGAAGAATCTCTCAGGACTTTTAATCTGTTCTGAATGAAAGGCATCATTGGTATCGTGGGAGGCATCAAGACTAATAAATTGGAGCGCATGAGCCGCTGTTTGTCTCATCGCGGGCAAGCTACTTTTAAAACCCATGATGTCTTCAGTATAGGGCAGCTTAGTACTTGTCAGGGAGCTACCCTTTATTATCAGGATGGCATTTCGGTCATCTCCGACGCCCGGATTGATAATCAAGCCGAAATATTAGAAAATATCGGGCTTGCCGCTACTCTGAAAATGAGTGTGAATGAGTTGATTTTCAGGGCTTATTCAAAATTAAGTATCAACTTTGTCGACTGTTTGGCGGGAGATTATTCCATATTCATTGTGGATGAAATTCGGCAAAAATTTTTTCTCATCAGAGACCATTTAGGGGTACGCCCTCTCTATTACAGCTTCCGAAAGGGGGAGTTTATGGCTTTTGCCTCAGAACCCAAAGCCCTGCTTTCGCTCCATGAAGTTTCTTCGGAGCTCAATGAAGAAAAGCTTGAAGAATATCTTCAATGGCCCAGCGACCACAGGGTTTATTCTAAAACGACTTTTTTTCAGGATATATTTTCGGTACTTCCCGCTACTGTTTTAGAGATAGACATGGATTTGCATCAATCCAAAGAAACCTTCTATTGGCAAATAGACCCTGAACAGTTCAGTCATTTGAACACCGAATCTTTGCTTATTGAAGAATATCGCAAAAGGTTTGAAAGGGCGGTAAGCAGGAGATTACAACCCCTCACGGGTGTTCAGGTAAGCGGAGGGCTCGACTCAAGCTCGGTGTATAAAGTGGCCGAAAGATATCTACCTAAAGAAAACCTGTTCTCTGTGCATTTTTATCCCAAAGTTGATGAAGCCGATGAAAGAGAATATACTTTGGAAATCGTCCAAAACAACCTCCAAAATCATCATCAGATAGAACGAAGTGTTGTTTCGATGGCAAGCATTGAGCAGGTTCAAATGCACATTGACCGACCGGATTTGAGCACCATCCCAATGTGTGCCAAAATCCTTCCAGAGCTGATAGAATTTAAAAAAAAGGGAGTTACGACCATTCTGACGGGGCATGAAGGCGATACCGTGGTGGATACGGGCCTATTTTATCTTTTTTCGCTTCTTTTTAAC
>JAIXPV010000713.1 GCA_027486105.1 Runella sp.
GTAACCGAAGCCGTAATTACTGTACCTGCTTACTTCAACGACGCCGAACGTCAGGCGACCAAAGAAGCGGGTATCATTGCGGGTCTGGATGTAAAACGTATCATCAACGAGCCTACCGCCGCTGCCTTGGCTTACGGCCTCGACAAGCAAGGAAAAGACGTTAAAATTGCCGTATTTGACTTAGGTGGTGGTACGTTTGACGTATCTATCCTCGAACTCGGCGATGGCGTATTTGAAGTAAAATCAACCGACGGTGACACGCACCTTGGGGGTGATGACTTTGACCAAGTAATCATCGACTGGCTGGCCGACGAATTCAAGAAAGACGAAGGCATCGACCTGCGTCAGGATGCCATGGCACTCCAACGCTTGAAAGAAGCCGCCGAGAAAGCCAAAATCGAACTCTCAAGCTCGACCCAATCAGAAATCAACTTACCTTATATCTTCCCCGTCAACGGGATTCCTAAGCACTTGGTGCGCTCGTTGACCAAGGCGAAGTTTGAACAATTGGCCGACCGCCTGTTCCAGCGCATGATGGAACCCTGCAAGCGCGCATTGAGCAATTCAGGATTGAAGATTTCGGAAATTGACGAGGTAATCTTAGTGGGTGGTTCGACCCGTATTCCTCGGGTGCAGGAAGAAGTAGAAAAATTCTTTGGCAGAAAACCATCCAAGAGCGTTAACCCTGACGAAGCCGTGGCGATTGGTGCCGCGATTCAGGGTGGTGTATTGACGGGTGAAGTAAAAGACGTGCTGTTGCTCGACGTAATTCCTCTGTCGCTGGGTATCGAAACCCTCGGTGGGGTGTTTACCAAGCTTATCGAAGCCAACACCACGATTCCTTCGAAGAAATCAGAAACGTTCTCTACGGCATCCGACAACCAACCTTCGGTAGAGTTGCACGTGTTGCAAGGAGAGCGCCCGATGGCAACCCAAAACCGTACCCTCGGCCGTTTCCACTTAGACGGTATTCCACCAGCACCGCGCGGCGTACCACAAATTGAAGTGACTTTTGACGTAGACGCCAACGGTATCCTGAACGTAACCGCCAAAGACAAAGGCACCGGCAAAGAGCAGAAGATTCGCATCGAAGCTTCCAGCGGTTTGTCAGACGCCGACATCCAGCGCATGCGTGAAGAAGCCAAAGCCAACGAAGCCGCCGACAAAGCCGCTCGTGAAGAAATCGAGAAAGTAAACGCCGCCGATTCGATGATTTTCAGCACTGAAAAACAATTGAAAGAGTACGGTGACAAACTTTCGGCTGGCAACAAATCGGCCATCGAAGGAGCGCTCGAAGAACTTCGCACGGCACACAGCACCCGCAACGTAGCCGCCATCGATGCCGCCATGACCAAAATCACGGAAGCATGGAACGCTGCCTCGCAAGAAATATACGCCGCTGGCGCAGAGGGCGCAGGTGCCCAGCCAGGAGCCCAAGACCCTAACGCGGGTCAGGCATCCAACGCAAACGGCAAAGAAGAAGGCGAGTTTGTGAACTTTGAAGAAGTGAAGTAATTCTCAGGAATTAGAAATATAAAAAACAGCCCTGCCGCGAGGTGGGGCTGTTTTTTTGGTGGGAAGGCGCTGACATATTACCGCTTGATAAATAAGCATATTGATAAAAAAGCATAAAATTAGTTAGGAAATGATTAATAACATACAAAATGTTAACAATACACAAGAACCACCTGTAAATCAACCCATTGTAACAAAGTGGTTTTTCGTCTAATTACACGTTGGGCGGTCTATCCATTCAAGTATACATTTCACGACTCGGTTTACAGGACAACGTATTGATTGTAATCGTTCTTTTGTATATTTTCCGCTTACTTGCCGACAGGTCATTCACCTGTGGCCACAACGATTAAAAGGGTTTGTGTTTTTGCGATGGCTTTAAATCGTCATAAACAAGATTACACAACATTGGGAATACTTCATCTGAAGTATAGATTGTAACGATCTCTAGTCTTTGTTCTAAAAAAATGAAGTGGTATCAATTAATACTCATCTTGATTCCTACTATTGCTTATGGCCAGGTCCAGGATTCAAATTATATTTATTGGACACCTACGCGAAAATTAACAGTTGCTGATTTTGTTATTAAAACAAAAAGTCTGGAGTCAACCTCCTCTCTTGCTCATTTTACAATTGGATTGGGTTCTAGACAAATTAATATTTTCAATGGTAATGTTCACCATAAAGTATTCAATTCTTTTCTTAAATCGGCTTCATGGATAGATACTACAGCCAACGTGGCAGTAATCTTACGCTACCACCAAACGCTTTTTGACTTGGCCGAGATTTATACTAGACATCTTCGCCGTGACCTTCAACTAAATCGAAAGCGAGTTAGATTGGACCCTAATTTTCCAGATAAGATCAATGCCGAAGTATTAGCAGAATTTGCTAAAAGAAGAATTAAATACGATGATGAGACTAAATTTGGCAGCGTTGCCCTTGAACAGAAACGGTGGGAATTAGATATTCAACGCGAACTCTCAGAGTTAGACGAATACATTTTAAAATAAAAGTTAGCTACGTAATTAAGCAAATTTATTCACGCAAAGTCGCAGTGGCGCAAAGAGTATAAAAGGTGGATTAGCTAAAACTTAACGGCTCTGCGTGAAGTGTAAATTAATTTTGCACATTTACTTATCTTAACATAGTTTCTAGGAATAGTGGAATTTAGTACGTGATTTGGGTGATTCAATACTGTAAGATGCGTTACGGCTAACAATGTAAATTACTTACGCGTCGCCCCCCGTTGCTCGCCGTCTTCCCAAACCCACTCCGAATCCAAAAAAACCATAGCATTTACAACACAGTAAGTGCTCCATAAGCTCCTTCTTTATTCAGCCTTTCGCAGAAGCTGTTGTTTGTAAAAGCCCCGCAGAAAATCCTTCTCACCTACCGCACCACTGGCAGCCAAACCGTCATTTCGGAGGGGCCTCTGTTGGCCCAAGCATAATAGGGAATCAGTCGCAAAGGCAACGTTTTTTTACTTTTAGACAGGGGCCGATAAAGTTGGTTTTGCCATTTTTGTTCGTTGATTACCACAGCATCTCCTTGCAAGCCCATTACCACGCTGTTGCCGATGGTCACGGAAACGGGCTTCAAAGCCATGTTTGCGGGCAAAGCAATATCAAACACCCTCGTATTAGCGGGCATATCATTGGATTCGGCACAATACACAATAGGGCCTCGTTTTACGGCTATCTGATTACGGTTTTCTTCCACCAAGGGGTTGGATTCTAGCAGTTCAACGGGCATATCGAGTGCCCATTGAATAACATCGCCCTTTTTCCACGAACGCTGAAGCGTTGCGTATCCATTTTCAACGGTAAAGTCAGTCGCTTTCCCGTTAATCATCAATTTGGCTTCTGCACACCAACCCGGCAAACGCAATTTGATCTGGAACGGGGCGGCAGGTGCTTGGTTTACCGTCATTTTCACATTGCCATCCCACGGATAATTGCTTTCCTGTTGTAAATGCAGCGGCTGTCCATTTTTGAGCAATGTATGTAATTGACTGCTGCCAAACAGGTTACACCAGACGGCGTTATCGCTCAGGCTGTAGGCGTAGTCGCTCACTTCTGTAATGGTACGTACGGTATTGGGCGGACAGCAATTGGAAATGCGAATGTACGGAAGCCGCCCCCCCATCCAACGGAGTTGGTACGGAAAGTCGTTGGAGGCGCTCAAGGGGTTGGTATAAAAAAAGGCGTCGCCCGAGAGGCTAATGCCCGACAATACACTGTTGTACAACGCCAATTCCACGACGTCGATGTACTTGGCGTCGCCTGTGAGTGTAAACATCCGTCGGTTGAAAAGCACATTGCCGATATTGGCGCAGGTTTCGTTGTGGGCGCTGACGTTGGGCAGTTGATAGTCGCGCCCAAAGGCCTGGTGTGTTTTTTGGACATCGTTGGGCTTATACGACGTCCCGTAGGGAGATACTCCGTCGAAAAGCGCTCCGCAGGCCCCCGTCACGTACATTTTTCGTTGGGTGAGGTTGTCCCAAATCAGATTCAGCGAGCGCATCAGCGAGTCTTCGCCCGTTTCGGCATACACATCCGCTACCCCCGCGTACAGGTATGTACCACGCACGGCGTGCCCCATGGCCACCGTTTGCTGCCGAAACGGAATACGGTCTTGGTTGTCGTCGGTTCCTTCAGTCGTACCCTTGATGTTGATGAGGTAAGTGACCAAATCAAGATATTTTTTTTCACGCGTGGTGCGGTACAATTCCGTCAGGCCCATATAGTGCGCCGGACAGAGCGCGTTGCGGGCCTGCTCGGGCGTGGCCACTTTGTAAAATCCAATCAGAAAATCGGCGGATTTCTTGGCAATATCTAGCAATGTATTTTTACCCGTCGCGCGGTGATGAACGCAGGCAGCGGTCATCAAGTGTCCGAAGTTGTAGGCTTCAAAACTGAGTTTATCTTCAAACAGCTTGGTCTTCCCTGTTTTCTTTTGTTCGATGATGGCTTTGGTATAAATGTAGCCGTCTTCGCGCTGGGCTTTGGCCATGATTTCAATGGCCTTGTCCATGATAGCGTCCCATGCGGGGTCTTTGGTGGCTGCATAAAGACTAGCTACGGCTTCAAAGGTTTTGTAAAAATCACCGTCATGAAACGACGGCCCTTTGAAATTACCCTCCGCTACCCCAGCGGCGATTTCAAAATTACGGAACGAATGACTGATATTGGGGTCTGTGTAGACCTTCCACAGGTGCGGAACCATCGTTTCTTTGCATACTCGAAAACGGTCGGCCCAAAAACCACCCGTCCACTGAACGTCTGATATTCCCGGCGAATAAAGTTTGGCAAAGGGACTATTGATAGTGTTGACCAGTCCTTCATTTTGGGCCAAAAGTGGTGCCGTAAAAGCGGCCAGTAAAATTACAAAAAGGTATTTTTTCATGGGAATAAAACCAGACATTGATGTACAAAAGCTTTCTTGGCCGTAAATCTCCCGTTTGGACTACCATTTAGCCGATATTGTTCTCGAAAATTTAAGGTTGGCAGTGGCCTGTAACACTCATTGGGGAGTATTGCAGAAAAACACCCTCAACCTTAGACTTTTTCATGCTTTTACGCGCACTGTTGTTGATTAATATGTTTTTTTTCCTGAGCGTTTCTACGGACGTTTGTGGGCAAAAAGTGAATAAATTCCCCAAAAAGACCGACCCGCTGCACGTCAAAGTGGAGCTGTTTGATCAATTGATGCTCGGCAATCACTGGAACGAAGGGGCCATCATGCAGCACGTTATATTCCCACCTGCAGGACTGGAGCGCCCGATTGTGGGTTCACAAGCCGATTGTCTGGACCCTACTTCGGAAATGTTGGCGGCCTATTCGCACAAATACGCGCTCACCAAAGACCCCAAAGACCGCGACATTGCCAATCAGATTTTTGAGGCTGTTCTCAAACTCGAAAAGGTAACGGGCGTACCTGGATTGGTGGCGCGGAGCTTTAACCAAACCGACGAGCCGCTGTGGCACGAAGAGGTTTTGTGGTACCACGAATGGCATAAGTCCACTTCCCTGCCCGGTTATCGTTGGCTGGGAGATTTGAGCTCTGACAAATTTACTTCGATATGTTACGGTGTTGGCACCTTTTGGGAACTCTGCGCCGATGATGCTTACAAACAAAAAGCGGCGGGATTGCTCGACCGCTTTATGGGGCGTGTCGTTGACGATAATTTCAAACTCACCGACCTCGACGGTAAAATGACGATGTGGGGGAATTTTTGCCCAGACCTGCCACACCAACCGCTCAATTCGCTGAAGATGCTCATGGGCCTCAAAGTGGCGCACCGCCTCACTGGCA
>JAIXPV010000283.1 GCA_027486105.1 Runella sp.
GCCAATGGCGTCTATTTCTTAAAAATGAACTATAATCAACGTGAGAGGGTTTTGAAGGTAATTAAATAAACACAAAAATTGCCGAATGAAACCGCATCTTAAAATAGACATTGTATCTGATGTAGTATGTCCTTGGTGCTATATTGGAAAGCGTCGTCTGGAAAAAGCCGTTGAGCAATTGAAAGACGACTACACTTTTGAACTTCGTTATTTACCTTTTCAACTTTCGCCCGATACCCCTGCCGAAGGCGAAAATACCAAAGAGCGTTTGATCGCTAAGTTTGGCAGTGAAGACCGTTACAATCAAATTATTCAACAGGTTTCGGGCGTGGCAGCGGCCGAAGGCTTACGTTTTGACTTGGAAAATCAAACTGTATCCCCCAATACCCATACATTGCACCGTTTGATTGGCTATGCCCAACAACAAGGCAAACAATTGGAAATGGTCGAGACACTTTTTAAGGCTTATTTTGAAGATAGGATAGATTTGACCCAAACCGAAACGGTTGTACAACTTGCCGCGGGCATTGGTTTGGATGCCGAAAAAGTGCGTGAGGTATTGGTGAGCAACGTAGGGGCCGAGCAACTCGATAAGCAATTGTATCAAAATCGATTGATGGGTGTAAGTGGAGTGCCGTATTACATCATCAACGATAAATATGCCGTTTCGGGGGCGCAGCCTACCGAACTGTTTTTGGAAGCCTTGCCCGAAATCGCCCTAAAAGCGCCGATTAAAGCCCCTGTTGTGGCAGGCGAAGCCTGTGATATAGAGACGGGTGTGTGCTGATTTTTCTGATTTTATAGGAAATGCCTATTTTATTTTTTACAAAAAAAACGTACTTTTGCGCCACGTTTCATCCGAAGGACGTGATCCTTCATAAGTAAACCAATGCAAATACCATGGTAAGAATTCGTTTAGCGCGTCGTGGACGCAAAAAAGCAGCTATGTATGATATCGTTGTAGCTGATGCTAAAGCACCACGTGATGGTCGCTTTATTGAGAAATTGGGTACATACAATCCAATCTCGAATCCAACTAAGATTGTTTTGAACGTGGACAAAGCGGTAAAATGGCTCCTTAATGGTGCCCAACCTACTGACACAACTCGTTCTATTTTGAGCCACGAAGGTGTATTGATGCGTAAACACTTGCAAGTAGGTGTAATCAAAGGCGCCATTACCCAGGAAGTAGCTGACGAACGTTTCGAAGCTTGGAAACAAGAAAAGCTGGGAAGAGTTGAAGCCAAAAAAGATGGTTTGGACAAAAAACAAGCAATTACAAAATCAGCTCAATTGGAAGCTGAACGTAAAGTAAATGAGGCTCGTGCTGCTGCTATTGCTAAGAAAAACGTAGTAGAAGAAGCTCCAGCTGCAGAATCTGCCGCTGAAGAATCTGCTGCCCCTGCCGAAGAAGCTGCTGAATAATTGTGAAAGCTTTCATAAATGGTATGAGCCTCTTTTGATAGGTTCATACCATTTTTTTTAATACCAAATTATGCAGTATAACGATTGTTTTCAATTAGGACACATCACTCGGACGCACGGAACGCGCGGTGAGGTCGTCATTTTTCTGGATGTTGATTTTCCAGAAGATTATGAGGAGCTAGACTCGGTTTTTGTAGAAATAAAAGGACAGCTTGTTCCTTATTTTATCAAAAATATCAACGTTCAGAAGGGCAGTAAGGCCATTGTGAAGTTTGAGGATATTAATTCCATCGAAGCTGCTACCCCGTTGATTAACTGCGCGTTATTCTTGCCCGAAGAAAACCTAGATGAATTGGACGGAACCCAATTTTACTACCATGAAATCATTGGTTATAAGGTCGTTGATGAAAAATTGGGTGCGCTCGGAACCGTCACGACGGTATATACGATGTCAACGCAAGATTTGATTGCGATGAGTTACAACGGACATGAAGTACTGATTCCTGTGAACGATGACATTGTTTTGAGAGTGGATCGTGAACAAAAAATCCTGCATGTGGCGTTACCCGAAGGATTGTTGGAAGTATACACCGAAGAAACCAATTCGCCCGAAGACGGACAGGAAGACGAACAAGAATAATTATGCGCATTGATATCATTACTTGCTTGCCGCGTTTGTTGGATAGCTTTTTTGCTCATTCTATCTTAAAACGTGCTCAAGACGCCAACCACGCACAGGTACACGTACACGACCTGCGCGATTATTCAACCAACAAACAGCGTCAGGTGGATGATTATGCCTTTGGCGGGGGGGCAGGTATGGTATTGATGATTGAACCGATTGCTAAATGTATCCGTCATCTACAAGCGGAGCGCACCTATGACGAAGTTATTTACATGACTCCCGATGGCGAGCGCTATGAGCAAAAAATGGCCAATCGGCTATCGATGACCCAGAATCTCATCATTTTGTGTGGGCACTACAAAGGCATTGATGAACGTCTCCGCGAACACTTCATTACCAAAGAAATCAGTATTGGAGATTATGTACTGTCGGGTGGAGAGCTTGCGGCTTGCGTCGTTGCTGATTCTATTATTCGGCTCATTCCTGGCGTTTTAAATGACGAAACTTCGGCCTTAACCGATTCTTTTCAAGATAATTTACTGGCCCCACCGGTATATACTCGCCCGGCCGAATTTGAGGGTTGGAAAGTTCCTGATATTCTTCTTTCGGGTCATGAGGCCAAAATTTCTGATTGGCGTTTTCAGCAATCTCTCGAACGTACTCGTGCCCGGCGGCCCGATTTACTAGATTGACATTTTAGCACTGGTTAAATTCCGTTTTCATCTTTACCATCCCATTTCATTTATTATATCAGACGCAATAAGCGCGGGTTGTGTGCATTTTTGGGCGGCCCGGTCGCCTGCCTTGCCGTGCTGATATACGCCGAAAATAGCCGCATCAGCGGGGGACATTCCCTGAGCAAGTAAGCCTGTGATAATTCCCGTCAAAACATCACCACTACCACCTGTTGCCATGCCTGGGTTGCCAGTCGAATTAAAATGAACGGTTCCATCGGGCAGCGCTATTGCGGTATGAGCGCCTTTCAAACAAACGATGAGTTGATGTTTTTGGGCGAATGCGCGTAACATGGTTAATTTTTCAAAATCATCTTTCCATTGGTTATTCAGCAACCGCTGAAACTCCTTAGGGTGCGGCGTTAATATGGAGTTTTTAGGTACAGAATGTAGTAAATCAGGATGTTTACTGAGCAGGTTGAGGGCGTCGGCGTCCAAAACAATCGGAGATGACAGCGAATTCAAAAGCCCTTGTAACATTAGGCGTGTTTGTGGATCCTGCCCCAGTCCAGGACCAATTCCGATGGCGGAGTAGGGTTTAATGTCAGGAACCGTTGTATTGACCATCCAATGCCAGTCGGGAAGGACCATGGCTTCGGGGATACTTGTTTGAAGAATGTCGTAGCCACATCGCGGCGCCTGTACCGTCAGGAGTCCAGCACCAGAGCGGAGACAAGCCTTGGCTGAGAGCACTATCGAGCCCATTTTTCCGTAACTGCCGCCAATCAACAAAGCGTGTCCAAAAGAACCTTTGTGCGAATATTTTTTACGGGCTTTGGCGAGGGATGAAAGGGTATCTGCCGTTGTGTAAAAATAAGGGGTAGGGGTTTGGACCTCGTAACTTTCCGAAAGTCCAATGGAAACCAGATACCACTCGCCAACGTAATCGGCGCATTGTGGCAGAAAAAAAGCCAATTTTGGGCACTGAAAAGAAATAGTATAGGTAGGCTTGATAATAACGTCTGAGGAGTCATTGGGCGAATCAGCAAAAAGGCCACTGGCAATGTCGACCGAAATAATGGTTACTTGAGCATTGTTGATTTGCTGAATGACTTTTGCAATGAGCCCCGTGGCAGGACGCGTAAGTCCCGACCCCAACAGTGCATCAATTACAAACGAGTTTGGGGTAAAAGTTGGAATGCCTGCCTCCTGTTCAATCCATTGAATGGTAGTTTGTGGATGGAGTCTTTGTATATTCTGGGAAAAATCGGGGCTGCCCTTTTCGGTATGCTTTACAATGTATACCCGAACAGGGTAACATTTTTGAACTAATATTCGGGCAATGGCCAAACCATCTCCTCCATTATTACCCATTCCACAAATGATAGTAACTGGGCATCGATCGTCAAAGTGCGCACAAAACCACTTTACAAACGCGACGGAAGCCCGCTCCATTAAATCAATGGAATGAATGGGCTCGTGGGTAATGGTAAACGTATCCCATGCACGTATCTGATTTACGGAAAAGACTTTCATTGGTCATTGATTAATTGAGTTCTAATCCATCCAATTCTTCGTACATCGAGTTGTTGCTGACAAATTCAGGTACAATCGCTTTTAAGTGGGTAACCATCAAGGCTTTGTCGCCTTCTCTTAGTGCTTTGCGCAGGTCTTGGAGAGAAGCCGTGATTTCGGTGAAAGGGGAAGAATACACCTTTGCAATTTGAATTTTGGGGTGGTAGGTTGCCACGGTGCGCTCTTTATCGCTCAATAGTTCTTCGTAAAGTTTTTCGCCTGGCCGCAGGCCCGTATAAGTGATTTGGATGTCTTTCTCAAGGCGTAAACCCGAGAGTTTAATCATTTTTTGGGCTAAATCGGCTATTTTCACGGGTTCGCCCATATCAAATACGAAAATTTCACCGCCTTTGCCCATGCTTCCCGCTTCCAACACCAATTGACAGGCTTCGGGGATGGTCATAAAATAGCGTATAACGTCGGGGTGGGTGACGGTAATCGGCCCTCCTGCCTGAATTTGTTTCTGAAACAGCGGAACTACCGAACCGTTAGAGCCGAGTACATTTCCAAAGCGAGTGGTGATAAAACGTGTACTGTTGGGGAAACGATTGTTGAGACTTTGAACATACAATTCGGCCAAACGTTTGGTTGCTCCCATCACATTAGTGGGGTTTACAGCCTTATCGGTCGAGATCATGACAAATTTATTGACGCCCGTTTCGACGGCCAAATCTGCCAGAATTTTTGTTCCAAAAACGTTTACTTTTATGGCTTCATAGGGGTGGTCTTCCATCAGCGGAACGTGCTTGTATGCGGCTGCATGAAAGACAAAATGAGGATGATACTGACTGAAAATATGCCGCATCCTGATTTCATCCGTTGCGTCGGCTACCTGTAAAATAACCCTTGTTCCGTCGCCTAAATATTTTCTAAATTGTTGCTTTAATTCATTATCCAAATCATAAAGTCCAGATTCGGATTGGTCGAGCAAAATCACAGTTTTGGGCTGAAAACGAATCAGTTGACGAATGATCTCACTGCCGATAGAGCCCGCCGCGCCCGTCACCAACGCTACTCTTCCTGCCAATTGGCGGCTAATATTTTGGTTATCAATCTGAATGGGGTCTCGTTCTAGCAAATCTTCAATGCGGATATTACGAATTTCTTCCGTTTTTAGTTGATAGTCACCCAGTTTATCGTAAATAGATGGGGCTACTTTGACGATGATGTCCTGCTTTAAAAAACGCTCAATGATTTGGTTCTTACGGTGGGGTTTAATGTCGTTGATGGCCAAAATTACTTCTATATCTTCTGGATTATGACCTTCGATGAACTGATGGACCGCGTCGGATTCGGAATAAACCACGACTCCTTCAAGTGATTTAAAACTTAAGGAGGGATTGTCATCAATGAATCCAAGGATGTTATATTTTTTGTGGCGGTTGCGAAGTAGGGTGTTTTTGATTAAAATTCCCAGTTCTCCTGCACCATAAATTAGCACGTTTACTTTTTCTCCTGGAGCGTTGACAATCAGTGTTTTATAAATGTTTTTTACCAGTAGGCGACTCGCAATCATCAAAAACAAGGAGATGAAATACTCAATGCTAAGAATAGAAATTGGAATATAGAAAAGGTTATTGTCGGTGGAGCGGGAGAGGGCCACCGATATAATCAGAGTCAGTAGGCTACTAGTTGTTATAGCCTTAAAAATCAGGGAAGTATCGGCAATGCTGGTGTGACGAACAATGCCCGTATACGACCGAAAATAGAAGAAAAAAATGATTCTATTGGCCAACAGCACCAACAGGTAATATTTATAGAGCGACCAGTTTACGGCAGAGATTTCGAGGTTAAATCGGAGCGTACAGGCAATAAAAAAAGCGACAATAACGACTGCTATATCAATGGCTAATATCAAATGTCGTGATACAAAGCGGGTAGAATATCTCGTCAGTAAATGCTCAATCATTGGATGTAAAACTGCAATTTTACTTGAAATAGGGTAAAATTTATTTGTCAAAGTTAAAAAAACATTTCAAAACTGTACTATGGTTCTTTGCCTTTTTAGGATTTAAGCAAGTCTTGCAGGGCCGCCGAAACAGATTCAAACGCGTAGGTAAAATCGGTTGTATTAGCAATTCTATGGTTAATTACGTAATTGCTGCCGAGCACTACGTCTGCCATTTGACCGAACAAAATTTTTAAAGCGAAAGAAGGTACGTTTGGTAGCCACAGTGGTCGTTGCAATACTTTGGCTATTTGACTTGTTAGGTCTTCATTGGTCACAGGGGTTGGGGCTACTGCATTGTAAATACCACTCCATTTTTCATTTTCTAGGGCTTCAATGTACATTTTACATAAATCCTCAATGTGAATCCATGAGACCCATTGCTTGCCGCTACCAAGCGGGGAGCCGACTCCCCAACGAATAGGCGCGGCGATTTTAGGCAATGCGCCTCCTTCGTTGCTCAGCACTACACCCACCCGCAACTTAGTGGTTCTGACTCCTACATTATGGATAAGTTCAGAGGCGTTTTCCCACGACCGAGTAACATGTGATAAAAAATCTGTGCCAGAGCGGGTTTCTTCGGTTAAACGAATGTCGCCAGTATTTGCCCCATAAAAACCCGTTGCTGAAGAAGATACAAAGGCTTTTAACTTATAGGGACGTCCTTGCAGGTGGCGGGCAATGAGCTCAATGCTGTGGGTACGACTCGTGATGATTTCCTGTTGCCGCGCGCGTGTCCAACGTTGATCGGCAATTCCTGCTCCTGCCAAGTGAATCAAATAATCTGCTTTGACCAAGGCCTCTTCGTCGATTATGCCCTTGGCTACGTCCCATCTATACACCTTTACATTGGGTACAGGTTCTTTTTGGCGACTAAGGTAAGAGACTTCATACCCCTTTTCCAGTAAAAGTGTAGTAAGGCGGCTTCCAATCATTCCGGTTCCTCCCGTAATTAAAA
>JAIXPV010000697.1 GCA_027486105.1 Runella sp.
AACGATTGCGATGGCTTAGCTTCCCCTTTTCGGAGTCGAATGATCTCTTCTAGTTCTTTTTTACGGTAATCGGTACTGACCAACACCCGCTCAATTTCGAGGGGACTGTGCGGCTGGAACGCAGCTACTTTCTGCGCACTGCTACGGTTTTTTACGCTGATGTCTTCATACACTCCGTACACCATTTGTTTGTAAATCCCGTCCAAATAATAGTCCACGAGTTGGTTTATTTTCTCTTTGGAAAACTGATACTTGGTGCCGGCCACGTAAAACGACCACTCGCCATACGCGTTGGCGTATTTGCCGTATCCGTACGAGGATGTATTATTGACGCGGTCTACGCGGTGGTGAAAACTGTAATCGTGCTGAATGCCGCGTTCGCCCGTCGCAAATTTCATTTCTCCTTCAATGATCTTGATAATGTTGTCAAACTCTTTGGCATCTCCCCGAAAGAGTAAATTTTTAGCCAAAATCCCCGCAATCACGATTCGGTCGCCGCTTTGACGGACACCCGACGCGCTCATGTTGGCCCGTCCAATCATGGGTTGGGCTTTTTCGACCAATTCTTTGGGCAATTCATCCCCGATGACCAGCATCAGATTTCCCAGATTGGTGGGTGTGGTGATTTGATTGTCGTGCCAGTTGTCGCCCACAAAATCATGTTTCACCCAGTAGTCCAATCCTTTCGTTATCAGGTCTTTTACTTTTTTGCTTTGATAAAAAGCGGAGGTTTGGGTTTTATAAGCCTTGGCCAAATACACCAGATCGCGGGTGTGGCCACCGTGCGGAAAACTCGCGGTTCGGCTCAGGTCAGCGTAGTTGATTCCTTGAAAACTACCGTCTTCGTTTATCTTGGCGATGATGGCTTCTATGGCCTTATCGCTGACGTTGCTACTCATCAATTCGGTGACGATTCGCCCCTTGATGATTTCTAAATCTTTGGTTTGGGCATGGCCGAAAGTGGCAAATAGGCTACCAAACAGGGCCATCAATAATGTCTTAATACGTTGTTTCATGGTGGATAAACTAGAGGTTTAGGATTTCATTGGCCATGGAAGAATGGCACTTCTGATAGAAAAGAAGGCTCGATAACGAACTTACTTGATTACCTTCTAAACCGCCGCCCGAGTTCTCCCAAAAAGTGTCTATGATCTGATGTTGGGCATCTATCACCACCAATATCCAAGAGGAGGTTAGCCCGAGCCTAACTCCAACTCCCGTTTTTGGGCTTTTTCCAGCAGCTTTATCGCCTGTGTATAATTGCCCTCTTCACTTTTGATACAACCTTGGAGCTCCAAAGAAGCCGTATTCAACGGACTTTATAGCCATTTGCTTAGGGTGCTGTCTTTGCCCGCTTGTTTTTTGGTTGCGCCACAAAAAAGCGTCTAAATGGTTGGAGAGTGCGCTAAGGCTTTGTCCCAATACCCAAACGCCATTTCCACTTTTGCAGGCGCCAGTATACCTTAAACGAATCATGGGCTTTTTTGTAATCTCCCACTCGGTTGTAAATGTGCCCTAGCATGTGCACGATGTGGCTCAAAGTGGGGCAATAAAGTTGTTTCACACTTTTATAGACGCTACCTTCACCAGGGCCAGCGGCTTGACTCAGCCCCCAATACGGCATCACGGCGGTAGAATCCTGCCGAATGGCTTCTTTGAAGGCGCGGTATGCCTCAAAATCCCAAAAATCGTGCAATAGGTTTAGTCCTTGATTGAAATACTGCTACGCTTTTTCGGATTTGGTCTCACTCTTCATTTCCGACTGACCAATGCCCGTCATCAATTTGGGAGGCGGTAAGGCATGAATGTAAAAAGTTTGCGCCCGCGACGCCTGCATGTAGACATGGTTGTGGTACCTACCAAATCCAGCTAATTCTTTGTTGAGACGAAAGAAATTTTCTTTTGAAACACCATAAAACTTGTTCTCATTCAGTAAGATACAAGACGAAAACGCCGTACCAAGTCCATCGGTCAAGACATTGCCGCCCGTAGTGATAAAAGGCAAGTCTAATACTTCGATAGTAAGCCCTTTAGCCAGTGGCAAAGTGGCGTTGTCGTCGGTTTCGGTCTTGATGATTTTCTGGTCTTTTTTTGGTGCTAAGGGTGGCAAAAATGTACTTGCCATCCCCGAGTTTCATGGTGCCATCGGGCATCAAAATGGCACTTGGCCCCCAGTCTCTCGTCCACCATGCATCCATTCCCTGCGGAGCTTGCACAAACGTAACTCTCTCCGCATTGGAATTTCATAGTCTTATGTTTACACAAACCGCCTCAAAACTCAATGTTTGGATGTTTTATAGTGTTGGTGCAAAATATCCTCGCCAAAATCGTTGCCTTTTTCTCGAAGAATAGCATGAATATGATTACCATCGTTCTGAAAGCCTACGTTGTCGTATTCAATCAAAAAGTCGGGCCCATGGATAATGTAGTAGTGGGGCTTGTCGTTTTCGAGGCTGCCTATCCATGCAAAATACACTTTTTCGATACCGGATTTCATGATTTTTTCCATCAACTGATGCGCTTTCTTGTGCTCAAAATTGTGGGTATATTCTTGAATCAACAGTTTGAAGATGGTCATTTGGGTTTCGTTCAACTCTTTGGCCGCAATGCCGTAGTAGCCTTCAATACGCTGCTTGGCTTGTGGCGAAGTGATGATGTCTTTAGGAACGTTTTGCTTCAAAATAGCAACCGCTTTTTGGGCATCCGTAAGTGAGTTGATGAACATAAATCCATAGTCTTCTTCTTTGCTCAACACCCGCAAACCCGAATATTTTCCAAACTTAACTTCCGAAGGGTCGGTGCCAATGAAGTAAGGCGACATGGAGATGTTCTTGCCGTCGGAAGTGAGGCTCAATGCCATGTGATGCCCCCCAAAATTGAGCCCCCAAGGTGCATTAATGCCGGGCTTTCCCCAAACAGAAACGAAATAATTTCCGTAAGCCCATTTAAAACCTTGCATCTGTTTTAGGAGCTTTTGGTCAATTTTGCCTTCATCAAAAGATTGTTGATAAAGTGAATTTAAGATATCATCCAAGGCCATAATACTGGTTGTTTTCAAATATCCTTGCGAACTTAGCATGGCCGAAAGCACCCGATGAAAAGCCAATCTACTTTTGTCAGCAAGAGAACCATAGGCAATACCCGGCCGAGGCTTCAGGCCCACGGGCAGGTTGGTCCATTTGTGGCGGAGACTATCGTTGAAATCATAGACCGTCTTTTTAAATTCCTCTTGATTGAGCGTATTGAGAAAAGAGTTTACGGTTTGCACAAGGGGTTGATTGGCCTGTGCAAAACCTTTTGAGGCCATAACAAGACTCAAAAGAAGGATTCGAAGGAGGGTTTGCATTTGTTAGTAAAGGTTTAGGAATAATTCGCTTGGTATTGCAATATCAAATAATGAAAGAATAAATAGAAATTTATTCAAGACAATGAAGTAAGTATTTTTTTCAAACCTTCACCACCTGCACTCGGGCTTCTTGGAGGGCAGCGCTTCCGCCCATGTCGGTCAGTAGGTCATGCGTGAGTGCGTTGGCCGACGAGCCGCCCTTCATCAACGACGACCAAAAACCTTGGGGCATACAAACTACACCTTTTCTTACTTTGTTTTTGATGCGGGCGGTCAGGTATACTTCGCCTCTTTGGTTGAATACTTTGAGCTCATCGCCCTCTGCAATGTTTCTTGTTTGGGCGTCGGCTTCGTGGATGTCCAAATAAGGTTTCCCCTCTTTTTTAGTGTGTTTTTCGTGGTTGGCACGGGTGCTGTTCAAGAAGTTTTTGGTGGATTTGACGGTCAATAAATGCAACGGGTATTTTGCCAAATCTTCTGCTGAATAAGCAAAAGGGACATAGTCGGCAATAGGCGGGTTTTGGTCGGCATCGTATAACTTGCATTTACCGCCCGGTTTACCAAAATTTCCTTCGGCGTGGGGCGTCCATTTTTCGGGAATATTCAATTTAGCCCAGCCTGTTTTTCGGAGCGATTCAAAAGTGATTCCTTTCAAGTAGGGCTTGTCGCTGTCCAAGAGGCTTTTCACGATGTCCAAATCGGCATGATACAAATACTTTTCAGTGAAACCCATTGCTTTGGAAAGCAGTCTAAAAAACTCCGTATTGGGTTTTGATTGCCCTAAGGGCTCGATGGCGGGTTCGTTGAAAGTAAGGTAAGGCGTTCCGTAAGAAGTCAAAAAGGTCCCAGTTTTCAAGGGCCGTCGTGGCCGGAAATACGTAGTCGGCATAGCGAGCCGTGTCGGTCAGGAAGTGTTCCAAAACCACGGTCAATAGGTCTTCTCTTTCTAAGCCCTTCATCACCGAGTTTTGATTGGGCATGGTGACGGCAGGGTTTGAATTAAATACAAAAAGGGCATGAATTGCGGGATTTAAATCTTTACTGGTGAGCGCTTTGCCCAGTTGTACCATGTTTACCTTTCGGGTATTTTTGTTTTTCAGCCCTTCGGGCGTATCAAGAAGTTGGTAGTTGAGGGCATCACCAAAAAGTTCATAGGTCATGTTCATCAGCCCACCGCCCAGCGGTTTCCACGCGCCCGTGAGGGCGGGCAACATGGCGATGGCTCGGGCAGCACTTGCGCCATTGGCTTGGTGCTCAAGGCCAATCAAGACCCTGATAAGCGACGGGCTTCCTTTGGCATATTCACGAGCCAATTGGGCGATGTCTGTTTCGTCGAGACCCGTTATTTTGGCTACCGCCTGGGGCGCATACTGTTCTACATGCTTAGTCAGCTCTTCAATGCCCGTGGTGTATTGGTCAATGTAGGCTTGGTCTTGTAGTTTTTCTTTTAAAATAACGTGGATAAGCCCTAACGCCAAGGCCGTATCTGTGCCTGGCACGAGTTGAAGGTGCCAATCAGCCTGCAGGGCAGTTTGTGATTGAAACGGGTCAATGACCACCAACTTTGCGCCTTTTGCACGGGCCTTTTCAACGATTGTCCACAAATGCTGATTGGAATGAACGGGGTTTGTGCCCCACAAAACAATGTACTGGCTATGAATGATGTCTTCGGGTAGTACGCCCGTGGTTTGTCCGTTGGTCGCCATAATACCCGCCTCAACTGCCCCACCGCAGATGTTTCGCTCCAATTGTGTAGCGCCTATGTGCATAAAGAAATTGTCGCCTGCGTTGATTTGTACTTTGCCTTCGTTGCCTCCGTAGCTAAATGGCAAGATAGCTTCTCCGCCTTTTTCTTTGATGATTGTTTGCAGTTGGGCACTGATTTCAGCAATCGCTTTTTCCCATGTAATTTCTTCAAACTTGCCTTCACCTTTTTTACCAATTCTTTTCAACGGTTTAAGCAATCGGTGGGGAGAATAGGTTACGTCGGTGGGGTAATCGGCCATTTTATCGCAAAGCTTTCCTGCCGTAAAAGGGTGTTCGGCAGGAGCTTTAAAATCGGTGACTTGGTTGTTGGCCACGGTCACCTGCCAACTGCACGAGTCGGGGCAGTCCAGACAACAAGCGCCATTGACGGTTTTGGCCGCGTTGGCATCCGAACAAGAAGAAGCGATGAGCGGCATCAAACTAAGCCCAACGGCACCTTGCGTGCTCATTTCAAGAAAGTTACGGCGGGTTATTTCTTTAGAAGCAGCCATGTTTTTAAGGGTTTAGTAAGATTTATTGACAAATTCTGATTGAAAATTAACGGCTATTTTTTTGCCCCACTTTTATCCACGTATTCCCAAGTATCGCTCACCCAGCTACGGTTTTCACCCTCGGTGATTGTTTGGCAACGGGTGCTGACTTTGGCTTTGCCATTTTCAAAAGGATAGGCGCAATCGAACTGTGGCTCAATAACGATAGCGTAGGTTTTGGCATCAGCATAACCGATTTTGCCGTTTTTTACTACCCTCATCAACCCCTCCGACGGATAATCGGGGCCATTGTCGTAAACGAATACTGCGTAGAGCGCCATTTTTTTGCTGTCCATGATAACCCATTTGCCTTCGGTGGTTTGTACCATCGCCAATGAGTCGGTGGGAGCCTGCTTTTCTTCATTATCAGTACCTGAAGTACAAGCGGCACCAGTGAGTAATCCACCAATAAGGAGTAGCATTAGGGTTTGATGAAGGGTTGTTTTCATAAATTGATTTATTATTTTGATAAGCAAATGATTACTTCAAAGCATTCCATTCTTCTCGGGTAGCTTTGGATTTTTGGTATTCCATCAAACATAGCCACTTGTCGCCTTGCTTTACCAACAATGCTTCTAAATGGGTATAACTCTCGGCGATGAGTTTGCCAGTGCTATCATGCGAGGTGAAATAAAAGATGCCTGTTTCGTGTGCCGTAGTTTCGCCGCCTATTCTTTGTGAAAAACGAAACGAGACATTATCCATCTGCTTCCCCTGTTTGGTATTTATAAAACCTGGCTTCCAGCGGGCCAATGCCTCGGTCATAGAGACTGAATACTTATTTTGCCCTGATGTAGTCACCAAGACCGCATTTTCGTGGCAAGTGGCTTTGTAACCCTCAAAATCACCTTCTTTTACCG
>JAIXPV010000129.1 GCA_027486105.1 Runella sp.
ACTCCCATACTTCACCGTATACTCGATGGGGGCTTTGAGGTTGATAAATTGCCCCAGGGTAGTCGCCCAAATCGTATAATGCACCTGCAAATGATGCTTTGCCAAGCCAAACGCCATGTTGGCGAATTTTCTTGGCAAACGGGTTGGTAAAGCCCCGCATTAAAGTGCCGTAGACGAAAAGGTACGAATTGGTGATTAGCAATTCAGGATTCACAGCAACAAGGTATTAATTTTCAAAAGATAGTCCGATGGTCCAGCGAAAATCGTTGGTTTTACGTCCGAGTACTACGTAACTTTCGTACGCATTTTCAAATTTAGTGCGTAAGCTCAAGTGGTTGCTCATTTTATAGGCAAAAGTTAAGGAGCCGTTCCAGCGGAAATTGTTTTTGGCCGAGATGGCTGGTTGCAAAAATACAATGCTTGTGATGGTAAACTTCCCTGCTTTATCGGGGGCAAATTCTCCCAATAAGCGGGTTGAATTTCGCCAAACATCAATGTCATCTCGCTCGGTAAAATCGGTTACTTCGTGTAATATGAGGTTAGTAACCGAAAAATAAGCCCTCTTTTTCTGAACCAACTTTATGCCAATTCCTAGGGCCTGCGTCCAACGATTCAGGATTCGCCTTAAATTACTTTTATCCCATGCTACAAAAGCAAGCCCATAAACTTGTTTTTGATGCCAAAACGAACCCCGAATATCAGCGAAAAATTCACGCTCGGTCAACAGTTTATTTTGTTGACCATAAATAAAAGATGGGCTGCTCGATAGTTTAAATTGATTGCTTGGTTTCCAGTCCAATGCCGACGTAAGTTGCAACAATATTCGCTCAACGTTTCCAGTAGAAGCCGTTCCGTCGGCGTTGAAACGGACAAAAAACTGCTGGGTGCTGTCTTGCTCAGATTCTGCTACTTCTGGATAAGCGGGGTCTTCTTCGTCTTCGTCAGAAGAGGCTTCGGTTGAGCTTACCTGCAAGGTATCGGGGGTACTTTGAGCAACGCAGAGCGGTGCAAAAGCTACTACGAAGCATAGCATTACAAGAAGTAAACGTATCATTGTGGTCAAGGTAGAGTTTAGCTAACATTTTAGCGGTAAAGATAGCTTAAAAATGCAGCGTTACTCCATTGCCGTTGAGAGATACTCGGTCCAAAAGCTGATGTAAACGAGCGTTGTCGGAGCGGTGAAGGAGGTAGTTGGTCACGTCAAAAATCAATAAAAACCCACCTTGCACCACCACCGCCTGCCCGAATCCACGGAAGCGGTTTTGGCGGGTAATGGTCGTTTCGGTTTTTGACTTATCCAATAACCAAAATCCGCTTGTGATGTAGGCCACATCCAGCCCCGAATTGAAAAGCAACGTTTTTTGTAAAGTATAATGCTCTTTGACGGCCGAAGAAAGGGTGGGAGAAGGGCTTTTTTTACGTAGGCTCAACAAGCCTGCTCCCGCAATTCCGACGTTGACGGCATTCCAATACAGGTTCATTTCGTGAAAATACCGGGCGCTACCTTCGGCCTTTCCAATGGCAACCCCACTTACTGCCAGATTGGCCAATGACCATCCTGCCAGTGTCCAAGTTCCAGTGCGTTGGAGTCGTGCTTGGCGCTCGGTGAGTTGTGGGAGGGTTGGTGCAGATTGCGCATAAAGAAATTGAATGCCAGTAAAAAGCATCAGAAATCCGATGAGAGCCTTTTTCATAGTTGTCGCGAGTAGATAAATGAAGCGAGTGAGTTGCTAGTTGGCCAACCAAATTTTTTGACTGATACGTTTCCCTTGATGCTCACCCACTAACCAATACCACCCGCTGGGGGCAATTGTTTGAAAAATGTAATCATCGGCCCCCACAGACTGCCACAGGAGAGGAATAGCCTGCCCATTCAACGAGAATAATTTAATTTCAGAAGGCAGAAAATGGCGAAGCCGAAGCTGAATATTGCGGCCTGAAGTCGGATTGCCAAACACCCAAAGTTGGGGGGCGTTTACGTCAAAATGAACGGGAATTACCTTAGAATAGACAAATTTCCCATCGCGGTCTACTTGACGCAGTCGATAATACATCACGCCTGGAACGGGCGCCGCATCGGTGGCGGTATAGAGCGTTCGCTCACTGACATCGCCAGCGGCGGTCAACGATTGAAGCGTAACGAATTCACTTAAATCGCGGCTTCGCTGAACGTCAAAGTGACTAGCATTTTGTTCCCAAGATGTTTCCCAATTTAATTCAACTTGATTGTCAACGACCTGTCCACGAAAATAAGTAAGCTCTACTGGCAAAGGTACAACAGTGACATTGCCGTTTACGCGCAGATTATCAATACGAAGCGTACCCAAATCATCCATGGCGCTGTAAGCATAAATACGAAATGTGACGGTGTTTTCCAGACCGCTGAAAGAAACGGAGTAATTCTGCGTACCGAAGTTTTCGCCTACTGAACCTGAACCCAGATTGCCGCTGAATCCATCTTGACTTGAGCGCAATGCAACTTGCGTGGGCCCTTGCGGCGAGCGGTTACAGGCGAAAGAAACCGATGTGATGGCGCACCGGTAGTTTTGGGGAGTAATTGAAAACTCCAAATATTTGTTGGTATTCAGGCCGCCTACTGACCAGAGGCGGATGCTATAGGATTTGCCAGATACCCCAATTGGGTATCCTGCTTCGTTTACACTTCCGCTTAGACCGAGCGACGAAATGCTTATGTTAGGACTGTTGACTGAGCCGCTGGTATTTTCTTCAAAATCCCAAGAAGCGGTAAAAGGGGTTTGGGCCTGTACAGTGAGCACAAACAGAGAAAACACCAAAATAAACAGCTTGAAGTGCATTGGGTTACCCCGTTAAAGATAAACGTCTATTGAGTAATTAGGGCCCTGATTATTCAATAGACGTTCATTAATGAAAAAGTAACGGACTTGATGCTCAATCCATGGGCAGAAGGTTACAAGGTTTTGGCTTTGTTCCAATATTCATCCATTTCGGCCAATGTCATTTCGTGTAGCTGCTTGCCGTCGGCACGGGATTGGGTTTCGAGGTAGGTGAAACGTTTGATGAACTTTTTGTTGGTACGTTCCAAAGCTGTTTCGGGATTTATATCAATAAAACGGGCGTAATTGACCAACGAAAATAGTAAGTCTCCAAACTCACCTTCGGCTTTTTCTTGGTCAATGATAGAATCATCGTCGGCGTTGAAATGCGCCTTAAACTCCTGCATTTCTTCTTCTACTTTTTCCCACACCTGCTGTTTCTCTTCCCAATCAAAACCCGCCCCACGGGCTTTTTCCTGAATACGCATGGCTTTTACAAGCGCTGGCAACGAGGCAGGCACCCCGCCCAAAACCGATTTATTGCCATCACCTTCTTTGAGCTTAATCTGCTCCCAATTTTGCTTGACTTGCTCTTCGGTATCAGCCTTCACATCTCCATAGATATGTGGATGGCGTACGATGAGTTTTTCACAAATCCCGTGAAGTACGTCTTTTATTTCAAAGTCGTTAGTTTCGGAAGCGATTTTGGCGTAAAAAACAATGTGTAGCAAAATATCGCCCAGTTCCTTTTTGATCTCGGGCAGATCATTCTCCATGATGGCATCCGAAAGCTCGTAGGTTTCTTCGATGGTCAAATGCCGCAGGCTCTGGATGGTCTGCTTTTTGTCCCAAGGACACTGTGCCCGCAAATCGTCCATGATGTTGAGCAATCGGTCGAAAGCGAGGAGTTGTTGGATGCGGCTTTCGGAGAGGTGGGCGAGTGTGCGAGTTGTCATGGTTAATGAATGGTCATTTATAGTCAAGATAAGGTCATGTTTTGTTGAAGAGTAATTCAGTTACAATACGGGGCGCTAAGCGCCTGACCATTTTGACAAATATGTTTCAATTTCTTATAAAATCACTTCCTCCAGCATCTTAATATACTGCGCTACCCCTTGCTCAATTTCGTGCAGGTAGATGAATTCGTTGGCGGTATGTGAGCGCTCGGAGTGGCCGGGGCCCATTTTTAAAGAAGGACAATCCAACAGCGCTTGGTCGGATGTGGTGGGAGAGCCGTAAGCAGTGCGGCTCAACTTGAGGCCAGCCTGCACAATCGGGTGCTCAACAGGAATGCTCGACGGGCGCAGGCGAATCGAACGCGGATGGATTTCTGATTGGATGTTTTGGCGAATCGTCTCGATGATTTCTTCCAGCGTGTATTGCTCTGTGACGCGGACGTCGACGGTGAACTTACACGTATCGGGCACCACATTATGCTGACTGCCAGCATTGATGATTGTCACCGACATTTTGATGGCCCCCAATGTGGGAGAAACTTTGGGGAACTTATAATTAGTTATCCACTGAATGTCTTGAATGGCTTTATAAATGGCATTTTCGCCTTCCTCGCGGGCGGCGTGGCCTGATTTTCCGTGGGCAATACAATCTAAAACCAACAGCCCTTTTTCGGCTACGGCGAGGTGCATTTCGGTGGGTTCGCCCACAATGGCAAAGGCAATTGGTGGCAGATCATCCACAATCATTTCTAGGCCTTCACGGCCCGAGATTTCTTCTTCGGCGGTGGCGGCCAGTGCAACATTATGGGTCAGATGCGGGTTATCATAGAAGTGACAAAACGTAACAATGAGCGATGTAAGCGGCCCGCCAGCGTCATTGCTTCCCAAACCAAAAAGCTTGCCATCCTGCACGAGTGGCTCGTACGGATTCAGAGTCCACGATGGATTGGGCTTGACGGTATCGTGGTGGGAGTTTAGCAATATGGTGGGCTTTTTGGGGTCAAAAAAGCGATTAAACGCCCAGATATTGTTTTTCTTACGTTGAAAGGGAATGCCTTTACGCGTCAAAAAAGCCTCAATTAGCGCTGCCGTTCCTTCTTCTTCTTTGCTGAATGACTGCGTAGCAATCAGTTGTTTCAGTAATTGAATCGCCTCTTGTGCCAAGGTGACAGGCGATGAAATTGTGCTGGTTTCAGACATAAATATGGGTTTTGTCTGGCGCAAAGGTACGTTTTTTAGTCCATAGTCTATTGTTCATCACCAACGATTTTATCCGATATGTCCATCCCCGAACAAATTCAAAACGAAGTACTTCGGCCCATTCTCAAGGCCCAAAATGACCTTTTTATCTTGCTCTTTCGCCATCAAGTAAGTAAGCGCAAAGTTAATTTTGAGAATTATTCACCCGAAGACAAAGTCATATACATCGAAAAAACGATTCGCAAAGATATCAATTTCCGGAGCCTATTGGTCGGTGTCGTTGTGGGGCATTTTACGCCTGAGCAATACGAAGCCTACCGCCCGTTGGACG
>JAIXPV010000310.1 GCA_027486105.1 Runella sp.
GCAGATGTATAACGACAATGTCATCAACGTGGCGTTGCCTTCGGCCTATCGCTTTTTGGAAACTGTCACTGATGATATTCTGGCGATGTACCGTGAAGCAGGCGCGCCACTCGAAACCATCCACTACGGCGGCGACGAAGTCCCCGCAGGTGTTTGGACCAATTCTCCAGCGGTCGAAAAGCTCCGTCAACAAAATCCAGAACTGAAAACCACCGACGATCTTTGGTATTATTTCTACGGAAAAATCAACGATTTGGTCCAGAAACGAGGCTTGTTTTTGTATGGTTGGGAAGAAATTGCGATGAGAAAAACCCTGCTCGATGGCAAACCTCACATTATTCCTAATCCTGATTTTGTGGGTCAAGATATGCAGGTAGATGTGTGGAACAACGTACTGGGCTGGGGCGCTGAAGACTTGGCGTATCGACTTGCCAATGCAGGCTACAAAGTGGTGCTGTCGTGCGTGACGCACCTGTATTTCGACATGTCGTACTACAAATCTTTTGACGAGCCAGGTTACTATTGGGGCGCGTATACCGACGTTGACAAACCGTTTTCGTTCATCCCGTACGATTACTTCAAAAACTCCAAAGAAGACCGTCTGGGCAATCCCCTCGATCGTTCAATTTTCAACGGAAAAGAGCGACTCACCGATTATGGAAAGCAAAATATTGTGGGTATTCAGGGACTGCTTTGGAGTGAAACCGTTAACTCGCCCGAACGAATGGACTACATGATGTTGCCAAAACTCATGGGAATGGCCGAACGCGCCTGGGCACCATCGCCCGTTTGGGCGGAAACGAATGATGAAAAAGCCTACCAAAAAGCGTGGTCGGTTTTTGCCAATCAACTGGGCAAACGTGAGTTGCCGCGTCTCGATTCGTTTGCTGGCGGTTTTGCTTATCGCTTGCCAACGGCAGGGGCGGTAGTGGAAGGAAATCAAGTAAAGGCCAATGTTCAATTGCCAGGCCTTACCATCCGCTACACCACCGACGGCACAGAGCCTACGGCAAACAGTGCTATTTATTCGCAGCCTATTTCGGTTAGTAAAGGCATGAAATTTAGGGTGTTCAATGGTGCTGGTCGGGGTGGAAGAACGGTGGAGGTGAATCCGTAAATGTTAAAATCGTTATTATTTTGTGTAACTTCGTATAACGAAACAAGATAAAAAATGACAGCGCAAAAACTATCACCTTTACAATTAGAACTTTTGAAGGTGTACTCATTTCAGCCTTCACAAGAAGATTTATTGGCTGTAAAACAGATGCTAGCTAATTATTTTTCTGATAAATTGATTTCTAAAATTGGTAAAGCCGTAGAAGAAAAAGGCATTTCAGAAGAAGATTTAGAAAAATGGCTCAATGACTAAACTGCGTGTAGTGTTAGATACCAACGTATTTTTGGTGTCGTTAGCTCCTCAGTATAAATATCATTGGATTTATCAGTATCTGTTGGCTGGTAAATTTGAGTTATGTTTGACGACAGATATTCTACTTGAATACGAAGAAACAGTATCTCAAAGATATGGTTTAGAGCGAGTTGACGGAATGTTGAATTACTTGCTTCTTTTACCGAATGTACTGCTTTTTACTCCCTCTTTTCATTGGTATTTAATAGAAGCTGATCACGACGACGATAAATTCGTGGATTGTTACATTGTGGCCAATGCCGACCATATTGTGGGGAATGATAAACATTTTAACGTATTGAAACACACCGATTTCCCTAAATTTAGTCTGCTCAAATATGAAGAGTTTGAAGCAATGTATAAAGATAAGATATCTTAGTTTTTTTATACAATTGTACCATTGTCAGGCTAACATTCGGTGCTGACGATTGGCACTAAATTCGAGTGTTGCCGTTAGATCTTCGCGGGTCAATTCGGGAAAATCCGTTAAAATATCATCGAAAGACATATCCGAAGCTAACCAACGCAAAATATCCTCTACCGTAATACGCATTCCGCGTATGCAAGGTTTGCCTCCTCGTTTACCAGTGTCAACCGTTATGATGTTTTTGTAAATAACCATTGCTTCTATCATTTTATGGTGAATCAAAAATATCAAAAAATAGCGTATCCACGTCCCTTTTTTACTATTTTTGACCCAAACAAAACCCCCAATTTCTATCGAAACAAGCCAATTCTAATTTCAACATATTGATTTATAGCGTTTAGCTAAAACAGATGAGGTTTTACGTTGGCATCAAGACTCAGGCGACCCACACATCATGCAGTAGTAGTTTTTCCCTTTTCGCACTCCGAAAATAGGCAACCCCGTAAGTATCATTCCCAAGGCTATTTTGCCACCCGAAATAGACTTATCATCAAACTCCTGATGTACCGTTTTGCGTTTGCAGTTTTTACAGTAACACGATTTTTGTTTCATCTTTGAGCGGTTTTAAGAAGGGTTAATAAATTACTTTCTTTGATTCCTTTTTCAACAACATCCATGTACTGAAAATTTTGGTTTCTATTTTTGAAGGCGGGTATCAATACCTCTTTGATATGTTGCAAGGTATCGCCAATCATCTCCATCGTACTCGGAAAAACGCCCGTAGCACTCCACCGCCTAATCACCACAAAATACGGCGAACCCGTAATAAACCCAAGCAAAACGGGATCTACGTTGCGTTGCCAAAAAGCCATTGAATACCATTTTTGTTGTGCGACGTCGTGATAA
>JAIXPV010000272.1 GCA_027486105.1 Runella sp.
CAATGCAAAAGATAGCTTATTTTACAATACCGCCTATGCAAGGGCACAGGATGTCAACGGGAATTTTTGTGTCGACCAATCGACCCACGGAAATTGGCCTGACTTTAATCAAAATGAAGACCCAACCGACGATTCTGTGCCTACCATTATAGCATTAAATACATTGATAGATGCTGGGAATGACTTATCGCTTCCTGAAGGATTTTCGCCCAATTCAGATGGCATCAACGATTTTTTAGTTGTAAAAAAACCATTAGGCCTCACCGCCTTACTGGAAGTATATAACCGATGGGGTGGCCTCGTGTACCGAAGCGAAGATTATAAAAATGATTGGAACGGGGGTACTAATTCCCCAAATAATATCCCCACGGGTACTTACTTCTACGTTATAAGGTTAAGCGACGGACGGGAATTTTCGAAATTTTTAACAATAAACCGCTAAAACCCGTTCGTTAAAACAATATCTCAATTAGCTGATATGCAGGGGACTTAAAAGCATATACCCATGATGATTAAACTTAAATATCTTTGTTTGGCAATACTTTTCTCGGCCGTTACACTGGCACAAACTTCAGGAAGAGAATCGCTATTACAGCAAGCCAACCGACACTTTGACACTCAAGCCTATGCCAAAGCAGTAGCTCTATATCAGGAGATACTGAGTCAAAATCTATTACCTATTCCTCAGCGCCAACAAGTACTATTGAACGTAGCTTCATCTTACTTCAATCTAGGAGACAACGAAAAATCAGAAGAATTCTATAAAACCATTCTCAGCGAAGGCTCAGTAAGTGAGTTGCCTGCATTCCACTATTTGAATTTTGCCAAAGCGCTTGCTAATAATGGTAAAATGAAGGAATCCGAAAAATACTACCACCTCTATCAAAGCCGTAAACTCGCCGAAACTCAAAAAAATCAGGGAACTGAAAACTATACCAAGAAGCGCATCACGTATCGTCTCGGCTACCTTGCCATCAATACTTCTAACGCCGAGTTCAGTCCCATGTATTACAAAGACGGATTGGTGTTTGTTTCGGGGAAAGCCGCGGGAGCAGTTTCTTCAGAGTCTACCGAAAAAGGGTATTTAGATTTGTTTTTTGTCAACAAAGAAAGTGATATCAAAATCTTGACTACACTCAATGCTAATGGAACCGAAGCTGAAATAAAAGATGCACGCCGGCTACCCACTCCCGCTCAACCAAGAAAGCTGGGTAGCGACTCATACACACAAAGTACGTCCAATGATTCTCGTACCCTTGGCTCTTATAATGGCTATAGCTTGAATGACGAATCAACCGGAGGGCAAAAGTCAACACCTAAATCAGGAAAACCAGTCCCGTTTAGCAAGGAGTTGAATACAAGGTTTCATGAAGGGCCCGTCACGTTTTCGGCCGACGGCTCCCAAATAATTTTTACGCGCAATAACTTTAATGAAGGACAAAAAGGAGTAAGCGACGATAATAGTATCAAACTCAAACTATACAGTGCGCAGTGGGGAAACGGCGATTGGACCAATGTGCAGGAACTTCCCTTCAATAGCAACGATTATTCTACCGCTCATCCTTCGTTGAGCAAAGATGGCTCATTACTGTATTTTGTCTCAGATATGCCCAAAGGAGTCGGCGGCAAGGATATTTATGTATCGCGATATGATAATGGTCAATGGTCAACCCCTATTAATCTTGGGAAAGAGCTAAATACAAAACAGGATGAAGTCTTTCCTTTTGTCGATGCCCGTGGAAATTTGTATTTCTCAACCGCTGGCCGCAAAGGAGGATACGGTGGATTGGATTTATACTACGCAGTACTGAGTAAGGACGGCACAAAAGTCATTGAAGTGCTTCATTTAGACGCTCCTATCAACTCCAAAGCCGACGACTTCGGACTCATTACCGACGATGCTCGAACCACTGGTTATTTTAGCAGCAACCGCCGCGAAGGAAATGACGATATTTATCGCTTCACGCGTGAGAGTTCCCTGTATGAATGTCGTGAATTATTGGTACGGGTCTTTGATAATCAAACCCAGCAGCCTCTCGACAGTGCCACCATCACCATTAAGTCAAAATCAGAAAGCCCGGACTCCGACAAACCGTTGCAGACCGACGCCAACGGCTGGGCTCATTTATGCCTCGCCTCCAACAACGATTTTATCTTTAATATTTCTAAAAATGGTTATTTGGACAACACAATTGGTTTTTCAACCCGCTATTTGACCGACGATAAACCAACGCGCTTGGAGTTGGGTATGGAGACATTTACGACCAGTAATATTATCTCTACCACAACTACCGAAACCGCGCCCAAAAAAACACCAATTGGTGACGACATTTCTGAATTAAAGCACTCTCGGGTAAGGGGAATCGTACGCACCGAAACCGACCGACAGCCAATTGAGGGGGTTTTGGTCAAACTTCGAAATGAATGTGATAAAAAAATATATGAATCTATTACTGGCCCCGACGGACGCTATGACTTTGAGATTGCCGAGGGGTGTGATTATACTTTGATTTATTCCAAAGATACTTACGGAACAAATACGGTCAAGATCAACAAAGTTCCCAAAAAAGCCGAACCCAAAGTACTTTCCAAAGACATTGGCCTTTTGAAGAAAGGTGATATTGTAAAGCTGGACAATATTTATTACGACCAAGGCAAAGACGGAATTCGTCCAGATGCAGCTCGTGAATTGGAGAAGGTAGTTGCTACCATGAAACGCTATCCTTCCCTACAGGCCGAAATTTTATCTCATACCGACAGC
>JAIXPV010000142.1 GCA_027486105.1 Runella sp.
ATTCAAGCGAGTCAGCGGTGTGCCCTGATTTGATTTTGATGGATATTGAGCTGGCCGACGGGCAGAGCTTTGAGATATTCGAACAAACCACCGTGAGTGCTCCCGTCATTTTTACGACTTCGTACGATGAATACGCTCTGCGCGCTTTCAAAGTCAACAGCATTGATTATTTGCTCAAACCCATTAAGCGGCATGAGCTAGAAGCGAGTTTGGAGAAGTACAAACGAACACATCATAACCAAAACGGAGCATTGGCTGGAAAAAACGAAACCAGTAGCGGGGTCGACATTGATGCGTTGGTGCAGCAACTTCGTCAACACATTCAGCCGGCTGATTATCGGCGGCGTTTTTTGGTGAAACACCTGCAACAATGGGTGCCCGTTGAGGTGAGCGATATTGCCTATTTTTATTCCGAAGAAGGCGTTAGTTTGTTTAAGACCATTCATAATCAAAAGTTTTCGCTAGACTACCCGTTAGATGATCTAGAAGCCATGCTTGACCCCGCCCATTTTTTTCGGGCCAATCGTCAATACATCGTTCACATCAACACGGTGCAGCAGGTACATCCCTATTTTAACAATAAACTGAAGTTAGTCCTCAAACCCAACACCGACGATGAAGTGCTGGTAAGCAGAGAGCGGGCCACAGATTTTAAGCGCTGGATGGGCAAATAAAAACGGAGATTAGTATTGTTGGGCTTTGGTCCAAACCGTAGTTTTACCAAATGCCGCCATGCCTACGTATCCCCTGATTTCTAACTTTCCGTCTTTTAGTTTTAGAAAACCGTCGTAGGTTTTGCCGCTTTTGGGGTCATACACTTTTCCATTTCGCCATTCATTTTGGTGGAATTCAAATTGTTCCAAAATGAGCAGGTTTAATAATGGTCGCCCCTTCAATAAAGCGTTGGTGTTGTTGGCATCTTTGCGGGATGTTTTGCCGTCGGCTTCGTAGAGCTCTTTGCCCCAAATCAGTTTTCCAAAATAAAGATTCCCTGATTTGTAAATTCGGATTTTGCCGTCTTTTTCGACGTTAAACCAATCGCCCAAAATCGCATCAGCATTTTGGGAAAAACGAATGTGGCTGATTAAAAATAGGGATAAGACTGAAAAAAAGATTGTTTTCATAGGCTTGTTATGAATGGCTGATTCAACTTTACATAACTAAAAATTTATCATTTAGTTTTGCAAAGAAGGTTTTTATACAGCACGATACTCAATCACAACAGGCTCATTTCGCCCGCCAAAGGCGTTGCCAACTCTTGGCGGATGCGCGCCACATCGCTTTCCCGCGCCAAAATGCTCATCATTTTGGTGATGGCGGCTTCGGTGGTGATATCGCCGCCGCCCACAACGCCGATTTTCTGAAACCACGTACTGGTTTGGTAGCGGCCCTGCATGACGCGCCCACCGTCGCACTGCGACACATTCATGATGACTACTCCGCGCTCTGTGGCTTCTTTCAGTTCGTATAAAAACCAAGGCAGCGTAGGGGCATTGCCAGCACCAAAAGTCTCCAGTACCACACCGCGTAGGCCGTTGATGTTCAGTATAGAACGAAGTACATTTTGGGTGATGCCCGGAAATAACTTTAGAATAGTCACATTTTCATCCAAAGGCAGCTGCACCCGAAAAGGAAGTGCTGGACGATACGGCGCGATGTAAGGGTAATTGTACTCAATCGTCACGCCGACTTCGGCCAAGGCAGGATAATTTTCGGAGCGAAAAGCATTAAATTGGGAAGTCTCTTTTTTCTTGGCACGGTTGCCACGCAGCAGATAATTCTGAAAATAAATGCATACTTCGGGCACCACAGGGCGGCCTTCCCACTGCGCCGCCGCTATTTCCAAGGCCGTAATGATATTTTCACGGGCATCAGTGCGGGCAATTCCGATGGGCAATTGCGCACCCGTCAGGATGACGGGCTTGCTGAGGTTTTGGAGCATAAAACTCAACGCCGACGCGGTATAAGCCATCGTATCAGTGCCGTGTAAAATCACAAAACTGTCGTAAGAATCATAATGCCGCTGAATCAACCGCGCCAAGTCCATCCACACGTCGGGGCGCATGTTTGACGAATCCATAATTTCTTCCAAACTCGTGAACGTAATCTCGAAGTCTAACCGCTTGATTTCGGGGAGCTTGTCCAGAATTTGTTCGAAATCAAAAGGAACGAGTTGGCCTTTTTCAAAGACCATTCCGAGTGTTCCACCAGTATATATCACCAACACGGAAGCGCGCGGACGGTTGGGCAAAACGGGATTGATGGTGACTGATTTATACGCTGGCATGGTTGAGAAGTGTTGATGATAAAGAAATAGCTTTGAACGATGGGATGCTTAATACGACAGTTGGGCGGCATTCTGTGTTGTGATGCGGGCGAGTTCTTCGACCGTAATTTGCATTAAGTCAGCGACTTTTTGCGCAATAATCGGAATGTACGAGACTTCGTTGCGCTTGCCGCGATAGGGTACGGGCGCTAAATAAGGGCAATCAGTTTCGAGCACAATATGTTCTACATCTATGTAAGGCAAAACCTTGTCGAGGCCACCGTTTTTGAAGGTAGCCACGCCCCCAATACCCAATTTGAAGCCCAATTCAATCGCTTTTTGGGCCTCTTCAAGCGTTCCTGTAAAACAGTGAAAAATTCCTTTCAGCAGTGGATTCCCCACTTGCTCAATAAGCTCAACGACCTCCCAAAAAGCACTGCGACTGTGAATATCAATCCAAAGGTTGTGTTTTAGTGCCATATGGCATTGAACCAAAAACGCTTCTTTTTGCTGTTCGACAAAAGTTTTATCCCAGTACAAGTCCATGCCTATCTCCCCAATGGCAACAAATCTTCTTCCCAACCTTCCCTCTGTTTGGGGAAGGAGTTGTGGCTGGGCGGCTTTATTGAGCCAATCTTCTACGATGTACAGTTCTTTTTGAAAATCTTCTTTGACATATGTAGGGTGCAAACCGATCATGGGCAAACAGACATTTGGGTACTGCTCCGCCAGCGCCATCATGCCGTCGATAGTCATGTGGTCACAATTGGGCATCCAGATTTGGGTAATTCCCGCCCCAAAAGCGCGTTCTAGCATTTGAGTGCGGTCTTCAGTAAATACTTCGTCGTAAATATGAGCGTGGGTTTCTATCATTATGGGTCTGAGTTGTGAGTAAAAAAAGTGCTTAGAATTTCAACACTTTTTAGTTTTGCATTGGTTGCGGTTGGCTTTTACGGTTTTACGGTGTTTTTGTTTTTCTGTTTGACATTTTTAGGGTTTGACATTTTTCTGTTTCTCAATACTGCCGTCCTTTCCAGACGGTGTTTTTTCGTAGATAAAAATTAATCAGCATCACAAAGTTCATAAAGAGGTGGTAAAACCAGAAAAAAGGTACGCCGATAAAAAGATGAGGTTGTTGTAGCCAATTCAAAATGCTGACCAACCAAGTACAGACCCACAGAACGTATAAAAATAAAATAACAAGGGCCATTTTGGGTACAAAAATGCCTAGAATTACTATAGACGGAAGGAATAACGCATTGACATAGATACCGATACGTTGCCCCCAGGGAAGGGTCATGGCGCCGTACATCCAGCGTTTTCGTTGAATCAATAGTTGAGAAAAGGTCGGAATCGGTTGGGAAAGGGTCAGGACACGGCGGTCAAATAATTGGACAAATTTAAAACCTTGGGTCACAATAGCGTGAAAAAGAGCGTAGTCTTCGGTGATTGAAAAACCTATTTTTTCGTACCCTCCCACTGTTTCAAAGGCCTTACGACTTACGGCCATATTGTTGCCCATTGCCGTAATGGGGACCCCAAAAAGAGAAAATAGGCGCATCAATGAAAGATAATACAGCCATTCGAGGGCTTGCATCAGCCCAAAAAAGCCTCCGCCTTTTATGGCGGTGATACCCGTTACGATGCCCACGTGGGGTTTGAAGTGCGAAAGCATGTTTTCAATCCACTGCGCTGGTACTTCAATATCGGCATCCGTAAAAAACAGAAATTCTCCTTTCGCCCGTTGGGTCAGTTGAGCCAGCGCATTGGTCTTTCCTTTCAGAGTCGACGCACCGCCTGAATCAGGGGCGGGAGTAATGTTAATAAGTTCAAAATGAGGCTTGTCCCGAATAAACTCCTCCACTAGTTTGCCTGTTTCGTCTTCAGAAGCATCATTACCGATAAGGATTTGCAGGTGTTCTGGTGGATAACTCAACGCCGCCACAGACTGCAAACAGGCAATGATATTGTCCGCTTCGTTGCGAGCGGCGATAAGAACTGATACTTTTTTCACACTCTACTTTTTTGCAAAGGTAAGGGTTCTTGGGTTGTATTTTGAGTTTCAAAACTGGGTATTCGTCGGTATAAATGATAATGGAGCTGTCTTGCTATCTTAAAATGAGGCTTTTATCATTAATTTTAGTTATTGATTGAACGGGAAACGAAGGGGAAATTGTTAGG
>JAIXPV010000678.1 GCA_027486105.1 Runella sp.
AATCTGGTCATGAATGGTATGCCAACAACATCACTTACAAAGACCAAGCGGATATGTGGATTCACGAGAGTTTTACCAACTATTCTGAGAACTTGTATACCGAATATTACTACGGCAAAGAAGCGGGCAGTGACTACGTAATTGGCTGCCGTAAATTGATTCGTAACGACAAGCCTATTATCGGCACCTACAACGTAAACCGCAGCGGCTCGGGCGACATGTACTACAAAGGCGGCAATATGCTACACACGATTCGCCAAATCATCAACAATGATGAGAAATGGCGCGGCATCTTGCGCGGAATGAATAAAACGTTTTATCATCAAACCGTTACAACCCAGCAAATTGAGGACTACATCAGCAACGAAGCAGGGATTAACCTGAGCAAAGTGTTTGACCAATACCTACGTGATATTCGGATTCCAGTGCTGGAGTACCGCATCGAGAAAAAGAGACTTTCGTACCGTTGGAATAACGTAGTGGAAGGATTTGACATGCCAATCAAGTATAAAGCTGAAAACAGCGAATGGAAAACCCTGAAACCCACGACTGAATGGAAGTCTATAAAAGTTAAAAAATCATCCGCGCTAGATGTAGACCGAGGATTCTACATAGAAGTCAAAAAACTCGCTTCTGCTTCGTAAAGGGTGGAAGAAAAGGGGAAGTTGCACTTAAGTCGCCGAATAGCGAATGAGTTGGGTTTCCCTTTTTCTGGGCTCTATTCTTCGTAATTTACATTTTTCTACGACCAAATATAGGAATCTGCATTAGCGTGGCCCCTCACAAAATCTTCCTGATCAAAAAAGGTGGGGCGGCAAATAAAGGCGGCAAGATTACCTCTGATTACCTCGTGCGTCATCAGCTCATCAGCGGTTGAATAAAGGGGGGTTTGTGCTTTCAACAGTTTTTCAGCCGCCGATTTTGACACCGCATACGCGTGCGTACAGTCGTGCAAACCAGCAATATGTAAATTGTTCGAGTAAGGTTTAGGATATAAATTATTGACGTGGTGGCGGGTAAGCCACTTGTAAGCTCGGAAAGTAGCCAACAATTTATAGAACTGCTTTTTACGCCAATGTTTAGGCGTTATTTCTTCATTTTTCAAAAAACCCAGATACACCAACTCCCAATGTTCAGGCAGTTGATTCATTGTCGTATGCAGCAGTTCTAGCATCTGAAGTTTAGGCACCACATCGTCTTCAAAAATCAGCACGCGTTCGTAGCCTTCTTGTACAATTTTTTGGTAAAGATTTCGGTGCGACCAAGCGCAGGCGATTTCCCCCAACGATAATTTGCTGTGCCTATGACGATTGAATTTTACCGCTTTGGCTTCATCATACACCCCCGACTTGATGGAGTCTGCGAGGGTAAAATCCTTTTTATCTACCGCCCAAAAGAGCTCATAGTTTAACCCATTAAGATGCTGTTTTACAGCCTCCTGTCGGTCAGTGGCCCGCCTTAGCGTAACCACAAAAACTCGGTCAAAATAACCGTTCAAAAATTCGTAGACTGATTTCATTCCTGACCAATAAAGTGTGAAATAATGAGTCTGCACACATGGGCGGCAAACCTTTCAAACAGTCAGAAATGGTGATGGATTAAACGTAGGCGGGCACGTTGTAAATGCGCTCGTAGAGTAGGCTATTCAATTCTAGCATAAATTTGGTCCCTTCCAGCAATTCACGCAAGTGAACCAAATCACAAAGAGTCAATTTTAGCGAAAGATTTGCTTGCGGCGCTTCAATGACTTCAAAGTCATATTCGTCCGAAAGGTTGAAAATCATCGCATGTAAATCTACATTGTCGACTTTCTGCTTAAAATTCAGAAAATCGTTGATTCTAAAAGCCATTTTATACCCTGCAAATTCTACCATGATTCGAGCCGAACGATCACATTGGTAAGACGCGCCTTTTGAATTGGTATAAAGTTCGTTTATGTAGGTTGCTTCACTAATCATCACAACAAATATACGCGATTTTAGGCTCTTTATTTAGAGTCAATCAAAATAAATCTAAAAACTTGGTGTTTTATCGGCCAATAGTACCGTATCGGCCACGGCGCCAGTGCGAGGTGCACCCGCCTCGATCCAACGCCGAATAAATTCAATTTGGCCTTTGTAGAGAGCTTTCCCATTCAAGGGCATGGGCGTACCGTAGCTTTTGCCGCCGTGGTGCGCCCCACCATCCCAATTAAGTTTGTGAAAAAGTAAACTTTGCAGTGAAAAATACGGCAATACACGCTTCAATTTATCTTCCACCGCATTCTGATTTTTGGGGTCTTTATTGAATAAATAATCGTAGGATTTACCCGTGGAAAGCACCAAACCATGTTGGCTGAAAGTAGATTCCTGCTCCGAAGCATGGCAGCCCACAGTGGCACAGGTAGGCGTAAAAATGCGCTCTTGAATTAGCTCAAACGAGGCTTTTGCGACGGGTGCCGTTGTGGGTTCTTCATTTTTCTTACAGGCATTGAAGGTCATCCCAACGATTCCTGTAAGCAATATAGTCAGCAGTAAAGGTCTGATGCTCATACCACAATTTCTTTTTAAACGACCATTATGATTAAAAAGTAAACGAAAATGCATTCTTTTTGTTACACCCAGCATCTTGTTTGGAGTTGCTTACTTCTTCGTAGTCAGCAGTACCCCCGCCAATACCAAAGCGCCACCGATGATGGTGGTTAACGTCAGTTCTTCCCCCAAAAGCGTAACGGCAATAATAGCCGCAAAAACGGGGGTCAGGTTTCCTACAACGGCGGCTTTGGTGGCCCCTATTTTTTGGACGGCTTCATAATACCAAA
>JAIXPV010000716.1 GCA_027486105.1 Runella sp.
GGTCGGTCATTCTGTTTTATGCTTTCGATGTAGAGATCCATCTGTATTCGTTGGCCGCGCTTACTACGTCGTTGGGCATCATCATCGACAACATCATCGTGGTAATCGACCACTACCGCCGCTACCAAAATTTGAGGGTATTTTCGGCGCTGTTGGGGGCTACGCTCACCACTTGCGCGGGCTTGGCGGTCATCTGGTTTTTGCCCGACGAAGCCCGCGTAGACCTGCTCGATTTTGCAGTAGTGATGGTGATTACATTAGGCGTGTCGTTGGTGGTAGCGGTGGGGTTTGTGCCTGGGTTGATGGACAGTTTCCCTAAGTCAATGGCATCGACTAACCCCGAGCGACAAAAGGCAACATTACCGCGTGGCGAGGCTCTTTACGGGGATATTTTACGCCTTTTGGTACGTTTTCGCAAAACGACCATTTTGTCTGGAATTTTACTATTTGGCACACCTATCTTTCTGCTTCCCAATCAGTTAGAAAAAGAAAGTTCGTTAGCAACTTATTACAATCCACTCTTTGGGAATGAATGGTTTAACGACGAAATACGTCCCATTTTGAACAAATGGCTGGGCGGAACCCTACGCCTTTTTGTCAATTACGTCTATGAAGGAGCGTACTTTGGTAAACCCGAACGAACAGCCCTATACGTAGTGGCCGAATTGCCCAACCACAGTACCATTGAACAAATGAATCTGGTCTTTGAACGGCTGGAAAAAGAGATGAAATCCTACCCCGAAATAGACCGTTTTATGACGCAAATCTACAACGGACAGCAGGGTAGTATGGTGGTTTATTTTAAGAAAAACCACGAAGACGGCTCGTTTCCGTACCAACTCAAAAACCGCACCATTGCCCTTTCTACCGAAATGAGCGGCATTAGTTGGAATATTTACGGTGTTGGGCAGGGCTTCAGTCAGTCGTTGGAAGAAAACCAAACGCCGAGTTTTAACGTACGAATGTTGGGCTATAATTACCAACAATTGGGGCAACAGGCCACCCGCCTCAAAACCCTGCTTGAGGTGCATCCTCGCATTCAGGAGGTAAATATTAATCGCGGAATGGGTATGTTTAGCAACAAAAATCTCTATGAATACGCCCTCCAGCCCCAAAACAGCAGTTTAGCAATGCAAAACACTACCCTGTCAACGCTATATGAAGGGCTTCATCAACACAGCAATCATCCTACCGCTGATATATATACGTTTATAGAAAATAAATACGAGCCCATTAAAGTAATTCCTGCGCAGGCACGCACCTTTGACGTATATCAGCTCAGTAATCAGCTATTTCAATCGGGTTCGGCACCGTATAAACTCAAGGCTTTGGCAAGTGTTACCAAAGAGAAAGTTGTTCCTGAGATTTTCAAAGAAGACCAACAATACGTTCGGATGGTGAGTTTTGAGTATTTCGGCAGCGGGCATTTCGGTGATAAATTTTTGACCAAAACGCTAAATGAATTTCGCCCTACGCTACCCGTGGGTTATACAGCTAAAAAATCAGAATACAATTGGTTTAGTGACGAAACCCTCAAACAATACGAGCTCATCGGGCTGGTAATGGTTCTGATTTACATCATTTGTGCGGTTATTTTCGAGAGTTTGCTTCAACCGTTGGCCTTGATTGGCATGATTCCGCTATCGTACGTAGGGGTATTTTTGGCTTTTTATTGGTTCGATTATAACTTCGACCAAGGCGGTTATGCGTCTTTTGTGCTATTGGCGGGCAATGTGGTCTGTGCGGGTATTTTTATCATTGCCGAATGGAATATTTTACAGAAAGTCGACCCAAAAAGCTCAACTTTTGCGCTGTATCTGCGCGCTTTTCAGCACAAAATACGCCCCATTTTGCTCACTGTACTCTCAACAATTTTCGGTTTGGTACCTTTTCTGCTGTACGAAAATGAATCATTTTGGTTTGCATTGGGCGTAGGCACCATCGGCGGACTGCTCATGTCACTGCTTGTTTTAGTGTTTTTTTTACCCGTTTTTCTGATGAATAAAAAGGATTTTATTACTAACGATTATACATATACGTAAAAAGTTCAAATTAACAGCCTTTTTGAGTATTTTCTAACGGTAATCTACATACGTTTTTTTAATAATCGCCTAAAAAAGCAACTGAAAATACATGTAACGATTACATATATACGTCTAGCGATATATTAGTGTTTACACGGCCGATTTCAACCACTACAAACTATATTTTTTCGCCATGATTCCTTTGTCAGAAGCTCCCATACCACCGTCTTTTCCAGCCTCCATGCGGTTCTTCAGAACTTTTACATTTTACATTTCTCGGTTTAACATTTTTGGGTCTATCATTTTTCAGTTACATATTTCTAGGTTCTTAAAAATCATTTTCGTTCTTATCTTTTGTTCCTCCTTTTTACTTTGTGCTCAACCTCGACAACTCACTTTACAGGGAGCCGTTGAACTAGCCAAAGAAAATTCTCCTTATTTCTTTCGGGCCAAAAATACGTACGAGCGCAGCTATTGGCGGTTTCAGAATTTTAAGGCCAATTTCAAACCACAAATTCGTCTCAATGCCACCGCTCCCACTTTTTTTCGCTCCATCAACCCCGTTACTCAACCAGACGGCTCCATTGAATTCCGACGGGTGAACCAGGCCAATAATTCTATCGGACTCAATATCGTGCAAAATATCGGACTCACGGGCGGTCAACTTCGATTCGGAACCGCCCTGCAACGAACCGATAATTTTTTGGCTGGACAAGCAAGTTTTTTTCTTTCCTCCCCTTTTACCCTTGCTTACGATCAAAACGCCTTGCTGTATAACGAGCTCAAATGGCGCAAACTCATTGAGCCGCTTACCTACGAAACCGCCAACCGGGGTTATGACGAAGATATGGAAGGCGCTGGCTTAACAGCAGTAGGTGTGTTTTTTGAAGGGTTAATAGCGCAGGTAGCCGTAGAAATTTCCCTAACCAATCAGGCCAATACCGATACACTGTATAAAATTTCTAAAGAGCGCTTTTCGATTGGCAAAATCACCGAAAACGAACTACTTCAATTAGAACTGAATATGCTCAATGCCCAAAATCAGGTCAACGAAGCCAAAGTAAATCTGGAGATTGCATCCCAAAATTTAAAACGGATATTGGGTTTACCCTTAACTGAACAACTTGTTTATACCCTCCCGCCCCCTATTCCAGCGTTGAGTATTTCGCCTGAATTGGCATTGAGCGAAGCGCGAAACAATCGCAAAGCTTTGATTGATTTTAAAACGCAGCGCCTCGAAGCCGACCGACAGCTAGCCGAAGCCAAAGGCTCCAACAGTATAAATTTTAGCGTATTGGCCAATGTGGGTACCCAGCAGACAGGCCAACGTTTCTCGGACGCGTACAGCAACCTACAAAATCGTCAGTACATCGGCGTCAACATTGATGTACCGATTCAGGATTGGGGCTATCGCAAATCTCAAATCAAACTAGCAAAGGCCAATCGTGAATTGGTCGAAGTGACAGTAAAGCAGGAAGAAATTACCTTTGAACAAGAGATTTATTTACAGGCGATGCGGTTTAACCAACAAAACGGCCAATTGACAGTAGCCCAAAAAGCCGATACTATTGCCCAACGACGACTAGAAATCACCAAGCAACGCTACCTTTTAGGCAAAATTTCCATTACCGACCTCAACATCGCCCTCAACGAAACCGTACAGGCACGGCAAAATTATGTCAACGTTCTGAAAACCTATTGGACGTCTTTTTATACCTTGCGCCGCCTAACGCTTTTTGATTTCCAACGCATGGAAAAAATAACTTACGGAGAAAAGCGTTTTTGAATGGGCACCGGTTATAAATAAAATGTCGATACGCTTTGTTAACATTTTATTCATTAACCGCTATTAACTGAATCAGTTGGTAACCAAGCAGATCTCATGGGCAATAGTCAGACCTATTGACGCAACCCGGTCTGCGCAACCCGGTCTGACTATCGTCTGAC
>JAIXPV010000068.1 GCA_027486105.1 Runella sp.
AGAGGTTATGCCTTAGAGTTGGCCGTTGATTTTACCAGAATGCCCGTGGTACGAGGATTCGGTCAGCCCACCAACGAACCGATAAAACCCGTTCCAGCGCAACAATTAGCCGATGTGCAGAAAACCTGGCCAACAGGTAACATTAACGTAAGGATTGGTGACTACATGTCCCGACCTCATCAACAATGGACCATTACCGATGCGCCCGATACGACTGGGTATTTGGGCGGACCGTATTATAAAATTGTATTGTCAGGCACCGAGCGGGCCTTAGCGGCCACGGCCGAGGCCGAAGTAATCACAGTACCGGCATTCACTGGCGCCCCCGAACAGCTATGGCGCATCGACCAATTGACGGATGGAACTTACCGAATCATGCCTAAGACAGTTCCCAATTCAGGAAAGAAGTTAGCGCTGGTCTCTTCTGGAGACAGCACCCCAACATTGGCAGAATTTGATTTCAACAGCGATAATTCTAAATGGAATTTCAGGGTTCCCTAAGTACATTCTTTACCCCCTTCAAAATACCTGAACTTATTATCAACTACTTAATAAAAAAGGCAGTCTCAGATTTTTGGGACTGCCTTAATCACTTATAAGGGTTGTTCTAACTTTATTTAGGTTTCAAGAACACAAACGGTATAATCATTTCTTCAATCGAGACCCCGCCGTGCTGGAAGGTATCTCGATACATATTGACGTACTGATTGAAGTTGTTGGGATACGCAAAAAAGTAGTCACCAAGGGTAAATACATAGGCCGTCGAAACATTGAGTTTGGGCAAAAACAATCGCTCGGGGCGACGGCACACGTAGATGTGGTTGTTGTCGTCGAAACCGAGATTTTTTCCCTGTTTGTAACGTAAGTTGGTATTGGTTTCGCGGTATCCCACGATTTTGACAGGTTTCTTCACGCGCGTCATACCATGGTCGGTGGTAATAATGATGCGACCTTTCTTCTCCGCAATTCGTTGCAAAAAATCTAGGATAGGGGAGTGCTGAAACCAAGATTTGGTGATGGAGCGATACGCGGCCTCATCAGGGGCTAACTCCTTGATCATCATCATGTCGGTGCGGGCGTGCGAGAGCATGTCCACGAAGTTAAAGACAACCACGTTCAGGTGGTTTTTCCAAAGGTTGGGAAGGTTGTCGATGAGGGTCTTCCCTTGATTCTGATTGATAATTTTGTTGTACGAAAACTTCACCTGCATTCGGTTGCGCTCAAACTGTTTGCGCAGCAAATCTTCTTCGTGTTTATTGAGGCCTTCTTCCCCGTCGGGAGTATTTTCGTCGTTTACCCACCAATTAGGGTATTGTTTTTCGATTTCACTGGGCATAATTCCGGCAAAAATCGAGTTACGTGCAAAACCCGTAGTTGTCGGCAAAATGGAATAATACGAAGATTCTTCTTCGACGGTAAAAAACTCGCTCAACAGCGGCTCGACTACTTTCCACTGGTCGTAGCGTAAATTATCAATCAGAATAAAAAACAAAGGCTCCGTCTGTTTCATCAACGGAAACACTTTGCGCTTCATCAATTGATGCGACAAAATCGGCTTGTCGGCGTTGGGGTCATTGAGCCAGTCTTCATAATTATCAAGGACAAACTTGCAAAAATTGTTGTTGGCCTCTTCTTTCTGGGTCGACAGAATCTCCTCCATGCTTTTGTCTTGCGTGTTTTCGAGTTCCAATTCCCAGTAAATCAGTTTTTTGTATAATTCAACCCACTCCGCATGACCGATGCGGTCTTGGTATTGCATGGCCAATTGCCGAAACTCCTGCATGTAGCTGATGTTGGTTTTTTCGCTAACCAATCGCTTATTATCCAAGATTTTTTTGACCGAAAGCAGGATTTGATTGGGATTGAGCGGCTTAATGAGATAATCGGCAATGCGGGAGCCGATGGCCTCTTCCATGATACGTTCTTCTTCGCTCTTGGTAATCATGACCACGGGAAGATTGGGGGGTAATTGTTTTATCTGTGCTAGGGTTTCGAGGCCCGAAAGTCCGGGCATATTTTCGTCCAGAAAAACGACGTCGAATCGTTCGTTTTCTACTTTATCAAGGGCATCAGAACCACTATTGACGGGGGTGATGGTGTAGCCTTTGCCGGTTAGAAATAAAATATGTGGTTTTAATAAATCTATTTCATCATCTGCCCAAAGAATATTTGCCATAAGATAGTTGATAAGATGTTTTGATTGAAAAATAAGAAGGAGCTTGTATGGTAAAAATCAAAGTCCAAAATGTACCTCTCCTAACGACTTAGGGATTGAATAATTGTTTGTATAGTGACATTAATCATCAAACATAACTGGCGATTATCATATTTTTGAATAGCTAATGAACGGAAATTGCGGAAGATAACCAACAAATCCATTCATCCAATGAAAACGATTCTTGTACCTACCGATTTAAGCGATGTTTCTGAATACGCCCTAGATGTGGCCGTTGAAATAGCAAAAAAGCACAATTCCACCATTGTGTTGCTCAAACGATTGATTTTCCCGACGGTAGAATATACCATGATTGATAATGATTTTTACGACGGGAAGGAAGATTATTACCGTTTTTTGACCCAAGAATCAAAAGACCGCCTCAAAGACATGATTGATAAACCGGCTTATAAAGGTGTCAACTTTAAACTGAAAGTAGTAAGAGAAAACGAAACGCTTGCCGAGGCGGTTTCGCACCAAAATGCCAATCTGGTAGTGATGGGGTCGACGGGCGCAAGTGGTTGGAAAGAATGGACCAAAGGGTCTAATGCAGAGCATGTGGTACGAACCGCAACCTGTCCAGTGTTGGTCGTAAAATCACCCGTGAGTAAATTTAATAATGTGGTCTTTGCCGTTGATTTTGAAAATGAGCAGTTTGTGAAAAGCTCGACCGCCTGGTTGGATAAATCAAAAATCAATCCTCATTTTGTGTATATAGACAATGGTACCAAAATTTTTGATGAAGTGGCATTGCGGGAAAAAGTTGGAAAATGGGCCCTTGAACTAGGTTACAGTACCTATCAATTTGAGATAGTGGAAGCGAATACCATCGAAAAAGGAATCTTAAACTATGCTAGAAAAGTGGAGGCCGACATTATCGTGATGTATACCCACGGACGCACGGGAATCCAACATTTTATTTACGGCAGTGTGGCCGAAGATGTGGTCAATCACGCCGAAATGGCCGTAATGGTGAGTCATTAACGGAGAAATTTTATTCTTTGCTTTTTTAAAAGAATGATTGGCATCCCCAACCATTCTTTTTTTATGCGTAGTTTTGCAGGATTAAAATCATCTTTACACCGTTCATGCAAACCACTTTAGCCGTGAATCGACCAGAAGTAGCCCGCCAAGTTGCGGCGTATTTGTTAAACATAGAAGCGATTCAACTTCGTCCCGCGCAGCCCTTCAAATGGAGCTCAGGCTGGAATTCCCCCATTTATTGTGACAATCGCCTGGCACTTTCATTTCCAGAAGTGCGGACTTTCATCAAAAACGCGTTGGCAGGAGCCATCAAAAGTCATTTTCCAGCCGTGGAGCTGATTGCGGGAGTAGCCACTGCAGGTATTGCGCAGGGTGCTTTGGTGGCCGATGTGTTGCATTTGCCCTACGCCTACGTGCGTCCCGAACCCAAAAAGCACGGGATGGGCAATCAAATCGAAGGCCGGGTTTTGGCGGGTCAAAAAGTAGTAGTACTCGAAGACCTAATTTCTACGGGCGGAAGCTCCCTCAAAGTAGTAGATGTACTGCGGGAAGCTGGTGTAGAGGTTTTGGGAATGATTTCGATTTTTACGTATGGTTTTTCCATTGCCGATGAAAATTTTAAGCAAAAGGACGTAGAATTGGTGTCGTTGAGCAACTATGACTGCCTGCTTACAGAAGCACTCAAATTAGACTACATCGAGTCAAGCCAATTGGAAACACTATCTAAATGGCGGGAAGATCCCGGAAGTTGGGGTGCTTAAATTACTATAAATGATGCAATTATTTCACTCTCCCACCATTTTTCAACGTTTCCCTAATCTTATTGCCGCAGAGAGTAGGCGCCACGGTGGGGTAAGTACGGCTCCTTTTTGGTCGCTTAACTTGGGCATCAATACCACAGATGCGCTCGAGAATGTGCTAGAAAATCGACGACTTTTTTTTGAAAAGTTGGAAATTTCGGAAGCCAGACTTGCTTCCTCCCATCAAGTACACGGAGACCGCATCCAAATAGTGACCGAACCAGGCCGAACCGAAGGCTTTGATGCGCTCGTTACGGAGGTACCAGGCATTGTTCTTGGGGTCACCGTCGCGGATTGTACGCCCGTGCTGATTTATGACGCCCACCGTCGGGTCGTTGGGGCGGTGCATGCTGGTTGGCGTGGTGCCGTTTCTCAATTGGTTTACAAAACCCTCGAAACCATGCACGCGGAATACGGAACCGCTCCGGGTGATTGCTTCGCCTACGTGGGTACGTGCATTGATGAAAATGCATTTGAAGTGGGAGAAGAAGTAGCTGAGCAGTTTCCTGATAAATTCAAACGGTTTGACACGGTCAGGGGAAAGTTTTTGGTAGACTTAAAACGCGCCAATGCCGTTCAGTTAGAAAATTTTGGAATTCCTACTGAGAGGATTGAAATATCACCGTACTCAACCATTATTCACAATGATGATTATTTTTCTTATCGTCTAGAAAAAGGACAAACGGGGCGAATGTTGGCCGTTATTGGAATGAAAAATACGTAAAAATAGCATAGACGTTATTGAAAATAAATAACCTTGCTCGGGCTAATATGATACGATGCAACAATCTTCTTCTTTAAAACTTTGGGCCAATCTGGTCATCGTGTATGTCGTTTGGGGCTCCACCTTTTTGGGAGTTCGTTATGCTATTGAAGTGCTACCGCCGTTGCTGACCAATGCCATTCGATTTTTGGTGGGTGGTGTCATTTTCTTTTTGTTTACGCTGTTACGTGGATATTCTGTACCTAGTGTAAGGCAATGGCTATCAGCGGCTTGGATTGGAATGCTTTTGAGTGGTGTCGGAAATTGCGCCGTTGCCTACGCCATCGGGTTTATGCCTACGGGTTTGGTAGCACTGCTTGTAGCCACGCTACCAGGCTGGATGGTGGGTTTGGATTATTACTTCTTTGGAAAACAAAAACCTTCGTGGCTGACAGTTGTTGGCTTAGGGGTTGGTCTGATTGGAATGTATATTTTATTGAACCCAGGAGAGAATCTCACCCAACGCGAAATTCCCTTATTTCCTGCTTTTTTGGTTTTTATCGGGTCAATTACTTGGGCGTGGGGGTCGTTACAATCTCCGTATTTAGACATGCCTCCCCAAATGCAGACCACCGCGATTCAGATGTTGGGCGGGGGTGTTTTCTCTTTGGTTATGAGTTTATTTTTGGAACCAAATGGATATAGAGCCCTTGATACCATGACCCATCAAACCTACATGGCGCTTCTTTATCTGATTGTGATGGGTTCTTTTGTTGGGTATTCGGCCTACGTCTGGTTGTTGCATCATGCGGCCCCTTCATTGACCGCCACCTACGCCTACGTCAA
>JAIXPV010000554.1 GCA_027486105.1 Runella sp.
AAAGACAGAATCGCCCTCATGGGCAAAAATGGGGCGGGTAAGTCAACCCTGCTCAAAATCATCGCAGGTGCCGATAAGCCTACGCGCGGTAAGATTTCGGCCCCCAATGATGCCGTGATTGCCTACTTGCCGCAGCACTTGCTGACGCAGGATGATTCAACGGTTTTTGAAGAGACCGCTAAGGCGTTTGCCGAAGTGTTGGGAATGAAAACCGAATTGGATGAACTGAATCATCAGCTGGAAACCCGCACCGACTACGAATCGGACGCGTATATGGCCATCATTGAGCGCGTATCAGAGTTGAGCGAAAAGTACTACTCGACCGAAGAAGTCAATTATGACGCCGAAATCGAAAAGACGCTTTTGGGACTTGGCTTTCTGCGCACGGATTTTGACCGAAAAACCAATGAGTTCAGCGGAGGTTGGCGGATGCGGATTGAGCTGGCCAAGATTCTGTTGAAAACACCCGATTTGATTTTGTTGGATGAACCCACCAATCACCTCGACATTGAGTCGATTCAGTGGTTGGAGGAGTTTTTGATTAATACCGCCAAGGCTGTCATCGTTATCTCTCACGATAGGGCTTTTGTGGACAACATCACCAACCGTACCATCGAAATCACGATGGGGCGCATTTATGATTATAAAGTAAACTATTCGCAATACCTCCAACTCCGTAAAGAGCGCCACGAACAGCAGCAAAAGCAGTTTAACGACCAGCAGAAAATGATTGCCGAGACCACTGAGTTTATAGAGCGCTTCAAGGGAACGTACTCAAAAACCTTGCAGGTACAGTCGCGGGTGAAAATGCTGGAGAAACTGGAGATTGTGGAGGTCGACGAAGTGGATACCTCGGCGCTCAACCTGAAGTTTCCGCCTGCACCGCGCTCAGGCAATTATCCCGTAATCGTGGAGCAACTGAGCAAAAGCTACGGCGACCATCTGGTGTTTAAAGACGCAAGCATGACCATTGAGCGCGGCCAGAAAGTGGCTTTTGTGGGCAAAAACGGCGAAGGAAAATCGACGCTTGTCAAAGCCATCATGGGTGAGATAGACTATGAAGGAGAGTTGAAACTCGGACACAATTCCATGATTGGTTATTTTGCCCAGAATCAGGCCGCTTTGTTGGATGGTGATTTGACCGTTTTTCAGACCATTGACAACATCGCCGTGGGTGATATTCGTACCAAAATCAAAGACCTTTTGGGAGCGTTTATGTTTAGCGGCGAGAGTATTAATAAAAAAGTGAATGTGCTTTCGGGTGGAGAGCGTACTCGCTTGGCAATGATTAAACTCCTACTCGAACCCGTCAATCTTTTGATTCTTGATGAGCCTACCAACCACCTCGACCTCAAAACCAAAGATATTCTGAAGGATGCTCTTAAAGCTTTTGAAGGAACCATCATTCTGATTTCGCACGATCGTGATTTTTTGGATGGGCTGGCTGAGAAGGTGTTTGAGTTTGGTAACAAACGCGTCAAAGAACACCTAGAAGACATCAACGGTTTTTTGCGTAACAAAAAAATGGAAAACCTGCGGGAGATTGAACGTAAAGACAAATAGTATATAGGTAGGAGTCTTCTGACTTTATGGCCCCATATTTCTTTACTTAAGAAATATGGGGTTTTTCTTTGGGCAACCAACGGTGCTTTTTTGAAATGATGAAACTGTTAATACTAAATGCAATCGCAATGCACTTCATGATTGGCCCATGTAACAAACGGCATAATAAGCACGCTTTTAACGTTAAAACAAGTAAATTTTAGGATTTCTGAGGCGAAGAAACTCTGTTTAAAAGCGGGATAAATCCTATTTTAGGGCAACTTTAGTGGGTTTTTTATTTTTCTAACTTTTGTTATTTCTTTATAAATATCCTTTTGTGAGTATTATTTTTAATCTTACTTTCTCCATATTTTACATCTTTGTTGCAAAAGTTGGCAAAATTGATTCTATCTTGTTTTTGTACAAATATTTACTTTGTTAGTATAATTTATGCCTATTTTCTTCTATAAAAGATGGTCAATGTTAAAAAATATAAAATTTTATTTGGTGATTTAATAAAAACACATTAATTTTGAATCCGTAAAAAGTACAACAATACCAAGTGAATTATTCAACCACCTAAAATCATACATGTCAATGGCAAAGGCTAAATTAGAGTACATCTGGTTAGACGGCTACAAGCCCACCCAAAGTTTGCGTAGTAAAACTAAAATTGAGAACGATTTCTCAGGTAAATTGGAAGATTGCGATATGTGGTCGTTTGATGGTTCTTCAACAGAGCAAGCACCAGGCGGTTCGTCTGATTGTTTATTGAAGCCCGTTTTTATCTGCCCCGATCCAGAGCGTTCAAAATTAGGTACGCCTGCTTATTTGGTGATGTGTGAAGTGCTAAACTCAGATGGTACACCACACGAGTCTAATGGCCGCGCTACCATCGAAGATGGTGACAATGATTTTTGGTTTGGATTTGAGCAAGAGTATTTCTTATGGAATCTCGAAACCAATAAACCCCTCGGCTTCCCTGCCAACGGTTACCCTGCTCCACAAGGCCCATACTATTGCTCAGTAGGTGCTCAAAACGCTTTTGGACGTGACATCATCGAGGAGCATCTTGAGTATTGTCTTCAGGCAGGTTTGAACGTAGAAGGTATCAACGCTGAAGTAGCAACAGGACAGTGGGAGTTTCAAATTTTCGCTAAAGGTGCTCAAGAAGCAGGTGACCAAATCTGGGTAGCGCGTTATTTGTTGGAGCGCATGGGCGAAAAATACGGCGTAGGTATCAACTGGCACTGTAAGCCCCTTGGTGCTACTGATTGGAACGGTTCGGGTATGCACGCCAACTTCTCAAACACTGTATTGAGAACCGCAGGCAACAAAGAAACTTTCGATAAAATATGTCAAGCGTTTGCGCCAGTAGTAGCTGAGCACATCGCAGTGTATGGTGCAGATAACCACCTCCGCTTAACTGGTAAGCACGAAACACAATCAATTGACCAATTCTCATACGGTGTATCTGACCGTGGAGCATCTATTCGTATCCCAATCGTAGCTGTAAAAAGAGGTTGGAAGGGGTACCTAGAAGATCGTCGTCCCAACTCGGCTGCCGATCCTTATAAAGTAGCTGCTCGTATCATTAAGACCGTTAAAGGCGTGAAAATCTGATTTTTGGAATACATAGCACTAAAAAACCCCGTCTTTGGCGGGGTTTTTTGTTGGGAAATTTTCGGCTAAATGGTATATTTTTTTTGGCTTTTGATGAGCTTTTTGTTGTTTTGAGACAACATAGAAATTGTACAATTACTTATTTTGCATATTAAAGTTTAATTAAATTTTTTCTTTTAGCGCAATTGGTAAATTTTATTTTTATCAAAACCGTCGAAAACAGGAAGAAAAACTTGTTTTTTTTTCTTTTCTTTAAAGAAAATTTTGATTTTTTGCGTTTCTAACAGCGTTATCTTACCCTATATGCCCCAATTGATTGAATTAAATACCTTTAATGAGCCCAATGGAAAACTCACTGTTTTTGAAAAAATTCTCCCCGGCGACATTAAGAGGGCTTTTTATATCTACGGAGTTCCTTCTGGAGAGCAAAGAGCCAAGCATGGACATAAAAAAACATGGAATGCTCTTATTCCAGTAGCTGGGAGTTGCCGAATCGTTGTTACATCTAAAGACGGTGAGCAAACATATTACTTGAATCATCCAGCCCAGTGTTTAATTATTCAGCCAGGAGATTGGCATATTATGGATGAGTTTTCAGCGGATGCTATCTTGCTAGTGTTGTCCAACGAATACTACGATAAAGAAGACTACGTATACCAAAAACCATGATACCTCACCTAGACCTAAAGCAAATCAATCGGCCGTATCAGGCTGAAATTGCCGAAGCTATGCAAAGAGTGGCTGAGTCGGGATGGTATGTGTTGGGTAAAGAGGTCGCTTCTTTTGAGCAAAATTGGGCTGCTTATTGCGGTGTTTCTCATTGTATTGGGGTTGCTAATGGCCTCAATGCCTTGGAATTGATATTTAAAGCCTTCGATTTTCCCGAAGGAAGTGAAGTGATTGTGCCAGCCAATACCTACATTGCGTCGATACTTTCGGTAACGAGTTTGGGACTAAAACCCGTCTGGGTGGAGCCTGACCCCAAAACGTTTAATATTGACCCCAAAAAAATAGAGCGGAAAATTACCCCGAAAACCAAGGCTATTCTGGCCGTGCATCTCTACGGAAAATGTTGCACCATGAAACCTATTTGGGAGCTTGCTCAATCCTATGATCTAAAAGTTATTGAAGATGCTGCCCAGGCCCACGGAGCGACTTACGCAGGACTGAAAG
>JAIXPV010000493.1 GCA_027486105.1 Runella sp.
ATAGTGTTGGAGGATGTTTTCTATCTCAGTCTCACTCCAACTTTTACGATGTTTGCTCATAGTGACTACAAGTTAGGTTTTCCCTTAACTTGTGTCCGGTTTTTTATCGGGCTGACAAGAAATATATTTTACCTTGTTTAAAATGAGAATTACCACTTGATAAGTTTTTCGATAGTTAACTGTTTAGGTATCCATACAGTAATCAACTCATTTATTTTTAGCAAGTTGAAATAATTGCTTCTAAGAAATTTTGAGAAAAGTATTAGATTTTTTGAGTTTTTAAGGCTCGATTGAGTCAAAATTTGCACTTTATCAATTAAATATTACGAATGTATTGTACTTTTTAAATAAAATACATACCTAAACCGTTACAAAACTTATATAGATAAGTAATTCAAAAAAGTTGGGATAATGGCAAATGAAAATTTCTATTTTGGGACTGAAACTAGCCCTATACTAAGAAAATCCTGCGTAATAGTAGGTGGTTACAAAGATGGAGCATACCATCCCTGTGGTACTGGCACTTTTATTGGCCATAACTTAATCATTACTGCCCAACATGTACTTGACGATATCTACAGATATTATAAGTACAAGGATATAAAATATCTTGAGCCAACCACAGACACAAAGGGTCCAGTAGATATGCATTTAAATTATCATGTGTTTGCAATGCAAGCTATTGATATAAATGATCCCGAAACTTTACAAGGAGGTTCCCCTTCAATTTGGAATGTTAAAAGAGCATTTATTCCTGGCAATTCTGATATAGTCTATTTGTACGTAGAACCTCAAACCCCAATCACAAAAAGTAACAAGCCTAAATGGGCATCTTTACAAGTGTTACCTCCTGAAGTGGGTTCTCAGGTTTTCACATTTGGCTATGATCATACTGAAATAGCTACTACAGGTCATTTTGAAGACGAAGATTTTAAAGTTAGTATAAATTGTCGTCCTAAATTCTCAGCTGGTATAGTAAGGGAAGTTTTTCACGAACAAAGAGATCATATGATGAGGTTTCCATGTATTAATGCAAATTTCAGGATGGATGGTGGAATGAGCGGAGGCCCTATTTTTAATCATGATGGAGAACTTGTTGCCATAAATTCGATGAATTTTCCTCCAGACCCAGAAGACTCATCTCAGGAGCATATTTCATCTGGAGCTCTTATCTGGCCAACAATGAGAACACTGATTGATGTTGAAAGAAAGTTAATGTCATCCATTGATAATTACCCAATATTAGATCTAGCACAAACTGGCCAAATTCGAGTTGGCAACCTTGATAAATTGAAACTGATACATAACCAAACTGGTAAAATCGTACGAACTCAGTTGAATTTACCTAATGGGGAAAGCTATATTATATAGGAACAGGGTAAACATCCCTAAACTACAGACAGGTTAAAATTAGAAAACATTTGCCAAACGGTTGATATAGTTATTCAGTACTGCAATAAGACCGATCCACATACGTCTTATTACCGTTGGAATTAATATAGTAGCATCCTCCTCTGGGTCCAATTTGTAACACATGACCGTTATAGGCTCTGACGGGAGCATCGACATCAACTTTTGAATTTGAAATGTCAAACCTTTTGCTCTTTAAAGTACTTTGAGTGGCCGCTGGAAGGCTGTTAAAAAAGCTGGTTTTACCTGTTTTCTCTATTTCCGCAGGCGTGGTGACGTATTTCAGCCAACTTGTTTCTTTATTGTCGGAATTGGTATTGGGAAATTTAACGGCAATAACATCGGCACTGGAATTTAGGGAGCCGCTTTCAGGGTAATAAACAATGATTTTGTACACGTAAGCCGGTACATTTATCTGATTTTTGACCTTGTCTAAAGGACCATTGGAGCCAACTCCTCCCGTACCAATGGTACCAGAAATGATATAAGCTTTATATCCCTTTTTTACTATTTCTCGGCTGTAATCTTCCAGATAGGCCCATGATTCACGGTTGAGATCAGGGGCTTGGGGAATGATATTGGTCATTAAAAAGGTACTTGAATTATCCTCGTCCGTTTTGGTACGATCAGCTGACGGGCAAAGGTGACCACGGTCAAAACCGCTGTTGGTATAGTCGCTTGTGATAACCTGATCCCATCCATTAGGTAAAGTAGCGTCGGGTCGAAAGTCATTTTGTCTATCCGCTGAGCCCAACCACGTTTTGGATAACTCCCAACTGACCCAATTAGCATGGCGGTATGTATTGTTATAACTCAGTACATATTGGGGCTTTGTCATCAAATAGTTATTGGCTTCAGTAGTGGCATTGGTAGGATTTCCAAGGGTTAAATGGACATTTACCGAAACGGGAGCGGGGTTGGTTTTGACGGAAAAGATGGATGATTTACTGCTTTCACCCGCCGAATTGAACGCCGATACGGTATAATCATAACCTGTATTTTCATTCAAACCGCTGTCATTATGTTCTATTTTATCACCCTCATATACTTTTGTGTTGGCTCTGTATAAGCGGTACCCACTTGCTGTCGTGGAGGAATTCCATTTTAAATAGATACTTGTTGTTGTTTTACTTATCAGCGAAAGCCCCGCTGGTGTAGCAGGGGGTGATAACTTAGGCTCATCGGTTTTTATCGGTATAGTGGAAGATTTTAGACTTTCTCCCACGTCATTTACGGCGGAAACAGTGTAACTGTAGCTTGTGTTGGGGGTTAATTCACTGTCAGTAAATTCAGTTTTGGTGCCATCATACACTTTTGTATTGCCTCGATAAAGCCTGTAAGCGGTAGCATTTACTGAGGAATTCCATTTCAAGGATATGATTGTTGCTGTTTTACTTACTAGTGTCAGGCCTGTTGGAGTGAGGGGTGCGATAGGCTTTAGCTCTTCAGTCTTTACAGAAAAAGCAGCTGATTTGGCACTTTCGCCAGTGGTATTAAATGATGTAACAGTGTATTCATAGGAGGTATTGGCCGTTAAATTGGAATCAAGATGAGAACGCTTAGTTCCTTCATACACTTTTGTGTTTGCCCGATACAAACGGTATCCCGCAGCAGCCGTTGTAGAATCCCACTTAAGCGAAACCGTTGTCATCGTCTTTGACA
>JAIXPV010000646.1 GCA_027486105.1 Runella sp.
GTGACAGTAGGGCGAAAATTCCGTTGGCTAACTGATCAATGGTCGTTACATGGCCTGCTGTTAAAATTAAAACGCATAGAGCAATCAACTCGTCTTCGTTAAACGTACCCGCTTCGTATCCGTTTATCAACAAACTAATCAGGTCAGTACCGTTCTTTCCCTGTCGCTCACGAATACGGGCCCTTAGATACTCAGACAGGTTATGCGCTCCTTCTTCGGCATCTCGGGCAGCCTGCTCTTTATTAGCTATCAGTAAACCACCAAAAAACTGCGCCTGTGCATCGCCCCATCTTTGAAATTGCTCACGGTCATCAGGCGGTATACCAAATAGTTCAGAGATCACAATTGCGGGTAGGGGGCCTGATAGGTCGGTGACAATATCCAGCTCGCCAGCGGCCTCGACCTTGTCGAGTAAGGTATCAACCGTTTTTTGAATAATCTCTTTCCAACCTTCAACAGCCTTCTGGTGAAATCCTCCGTTTGCTACCCGTCTGATCGGTGTATGTTGTGGTGGGTCCATCAGTAGCATCATGTTTGAAAAAAGATGTAGGAAATGATGCAGTTTATTCAGCGGTAATCCGTCAAGTTGATCAATAAACATCGCTTTCCGATTTGAACTTACGCTGGTATTTGTAAGTAGTGATTGTACTTGGTCATACCGGGTGACAATCCAAAAAGAGCCTGCTTCGTAAAGGTATGGACTGTGGCTCCGAAGAAACTGATAAATGGATTGAGGATGAGCTAAGGCTTCGGGGGTGAGCTGAAACGAAACGTTGGTCTTTTTCATTAAGATTTATTTTACATGTAGACAACTAGGAAAACGTAATAGACTAGATTATTCCCCATATTCTATTACCATGCAGTTAGAACAAAACCAGGGGGATTTCTCTCCGTAAAAATCCAGCGTAACCGAACCATCGGCAGAAAATGCACCGTTTTTATTTCGGACCAAAACGCGGTTACCCGTTGGCTTATGAACTGCCGTTATCTTATAGCGTCCGATTGGTATATCCACTAATTGGCCAAACGTGTCACTACTAGGAGGGCCACACCGCCGAGTAAGAATTTTTCCCACAGACCCGTCTACCAAGTTGCCCACTGGAGTTAGTGTAAATTCAATGTTCTCGACATCAAATAGTGAGCTACCAATTACTTTGTCTAGCGTAATGGTACCGCCATAGTAGAGGCCCGGCTCATCTGGGTACTCACCAGACAAAACCCACCTAAAATTCCGAACCGTACCTTCCTGAGTAAAACCTCCTACTTCTTCTGGTCGTAACCGAAATTTATAGGCTATACCATTATAGTTTGTCTTAATTTCAGCCGAAGCTGTATAGGTACTGGCTGCTACAGGTAGCTTTATACTATAAGTGCCATCAGCATTGGTAATGCTCACCAGATTGCTGTTATATAGCCAGTTGTTATCTGCTACAACTTGTACGCCTTGTAAAGGTTTGTCCTGATCGTCTACGGCCTTTCCGACCAAGTAACCTTTTTTGGATGTTGTTGATGCTGGCTCCTCATCGAAGATCGTACAACTAGAAAATAGTAACTGACACGCAAGGATTGTCAAGATGTTTGAGTTGAGTAAACTTATCATACTATACGTTGGGTTAAAATATCTTATCTGTTATTGTTTAAAATAAGTGCTAACTGCCTAATCCTGTATGGTTTGTGCTTGAAAATACCGAGGCGGTAGGAATATTAGTATGTATTGCAGGTTTCATGAGTGATAATTACAGTTTGATTAAATAAGCAATTGTAGATTTACCGAGACTAAAGAAATACCTGTCTGATGTCCAATAGGGAGCGATTGTCTGAAATGCTACCAACTTTATCGAAAGCGAAAAGGAGATGACCCAACTATGTATCGTTTATGGCATACAGTCATGATGGAAGACCACAAGCCGTAATGTATTGATTATGAAGACATATAGCCTCTTCCTTTCAGGTACTGATATAGTGATCAGTATCCTTTTGCGGTGTTGTTTCAAGATACAAAACCAATGCTAAAAGCGACCAGCCAACCAATGAGTAAATGCTACTTAGATGTAGCCCTAGAGGGGTATCTTGTACGGCAAACGAAAAAGGCAACCAAAGACCAACGCCCAACGGAACCCAACGTTTCCAGCCGCGTAATCGATTGGCACGCAGCACGGCTATACCAACTATTAGCATTAAAATATTGCCTAGGGGCCACCCGATATCGAATATCCAGAAAATAGGGGGCTTGTAAGTAGGTGCCATCAATTGCCATAAATTCGAAATATTGGCCAATATTAAAGTGTACACTACCAGCCAAGTGATGTTTCGGCTGTAACGGTTGTTACCAGTCAGCTTGTGCCGTTGAAGAATTACCAGACTGGCCATCCACCCGGTCATATAAATAAGCCCCCAGGCTCCCGTCCACCGAGAGTTTGCGGCGGGTGGATAGTACTCTTCAACGTAAAAGCCTATACATAAAAATGGGGCTGCCAACAAGGCAAATACACACAAGTTTTTAGATGACATAAATGATCAATGCTGTGTTTGAATGGCTGTAGATTTACATTTTCAAAAGTAAAGCATGGTCTGGTGGGCTTAAAGCTTTATTCTCCCAACTCGCGTATTCATATGCTCAAATGATGAAATCACTATTTGAAATGTTAGAAGTCAGTTATTATGGATGCGGTTACATTCAGTCGGCCCATGATACTGCGGGTATTATGGGTAAGACAACTAGGTAGTTTGGTCGTTTAGCATAAAAAACGTCACTTGGTGTTTTTTAGTTAATCAATTGTTTTTTCAATCTATTTTTTATCGGCCAGCACGCACCTGATTGCAGCTAACCTGTGGGTAACTTAAAGCAACACACCTTTTACTTATCACTACTTCAATTTTTCGGGAGTTGGCATTCCGTTCCCTTACTTACGTATCCTTGCGGTATCCTCCAAGTATCATTACGTATCCTTACGGTATCATTACATTATGAATTACCCGTTACTGAGCATTCCGATAGTAAAATTTAAATCGTAGGACCCTGCTCAATTTCATCGGAATAATCACTACATTTCAGGAAGCTAATCCAACTCTTGAAATCTTACCACACGCAAATCTGAAGGGGGGCCCTGCGTTACATAGATTAGGACGATTTTGATCTACTTGAGCTTACAATTTTCCTGACAGAGCAGCATAGAGCAAATCTTTCAGTAAAGGAGCAGACAAGCCATCTTTGCCTGTCAGTTCCTTGTCGCCAGCCAGCATCTTAGCGCCAGTTTCTTGGCGAAAGGCTTCTTAATCAAAGCCGTTTATCCCCTTTTATATCCATTTGAAAAAAGCTGTTGGGAAAAAATAAGGAAGTTCATAAATATCATTAAGCCCTGAAATCTTGGCAAATACCAACATTTGGTGGAAAAAGGACGCTTAAATTTGCGTCATAATCATCCACTAAGACCATGCAAACACAAACGATTTTTAAACGAATTGCTCAGGGGTTTATTCTTGTATCAGCACTAGCCCTATTGTCCGTTAGCCTCATGGCTTTTTCCAATCCGCAATCAGTGATGAGCCTGGTTCAGGTAAAACTCACCAACACCGATGCCTTCAGCTCTATTCGGGGCGTTTACGGTGGTGTAGGGCTCACTTTATTCATCAGCTTGCTTTATCTGATGGTACAGGATGTACAGAAAGGGCTGCTCTTTCTAAGTTTACTGTGGGGATTTTACGCGCTCTCACGAGTCATAACGTTGTTTGTGGAAGGACCTCTGGGAGCGTTTGGTCGGCAATGGCTGATCATGGAGTCCCTTTTCTTCATCATTGCTCTGACCCTATCCTGGGTAACACGGAAAGCAAGGCCATTTCCGATAAGCTACTACCATGAAGTTCATCCATAAAGCATATTGATTTATATTGAGTGCTCGCTTAGATCATCCATATCATGACTCATCAGGGAACCGTTTCCACTGATCGTTCTCTCTTACGTTACACCATTGGCGGCTCTTCACCGCCAATGGTTGTTATTGGAAGCGCTATCTACTATCCACGGACATTTATGGGAGATATTCGCCAACAACTTCAACTCATCTTTATCGACCATCGTGGCTTTGCTCAGGCAACCAGCCCCCAACCCGATACGGGCACCATCAGCATGGACGTCCTGATTGAGGATATGGAGCCCGTTAGACAAACACTGGGTATTGAGTAGTTTATACTGGCGGGTCACTCCAGACATGCTTGTTTGACTCTTGAGTATTCCATGTACAGCCCCCTAGGCTGGTATAATTACGACGTTGATGCAACCCCGCTTTGAGAAGGAGTTACCACCAATATGACTATGATTGACGATTGGTTAGCACTTTATCCTTTTGAAAAAAACCAGGCAGGATTTCATTAGCAGGTATAATAGCCTAATGAGCTGAAAATGAGCGGTACGTCAGGCACAGCTTACCACACTTTTTTAACAGTTGATGCAGCCAGTCAGGCAATTCAGGCAGCGGCATCTTTATCGTAGGCCGCTATCAGCCCAATTTTGCATCAATCAATTCATTTTCGTTAAATCAACTGACAAATTTTTATAAAAATGACAACCTTTTTTAAGAATATTTTCCCCACCTCATTTATTCTGTTCGGGCTGCTGCTGAGTTTGGCCTCCTGTCAGACGGATCAGACGCCTGGCCCACAAGGCCCCAAAGGTGAAGACGGAGCACAAGGCCCCAAAGGTGACCCCGGCACGCAGGGACCCAAAGGTGAACCCGGCACTGTCAACGCTTGGAGCTATATCTATAAAAATCAGCGCTTTAGCGTCTGCTGTGCTCCCGAATACAACAGTATAACAAAGGCCTACACGACCACTGGGTATCTGTCGCTAACGCCTGAGAAGTACGCCGAAATCGCTGACCAAGGCGTTATGCTGGTTTATTTGCGCGATGAAATCAATAGTTGGACGCTGAGTTCGGTTCGTTATATTATACTCGGTGTTGACCCGACCGAGCCCGTCAGCGTTATCGAATCCACGGCACAAACCCTGGCCGATAAGGTCCGTATTCGGGCTACCCTGACCAGCCCGCGTAATGGCAACCAGTCACTGCTGAACTACCGAGTTGATGTGAAAGTTATTTTGATTGCCCCTACCAATACATTAGCCACGAACCTGCAGAACGCTCGCATCAATTGGAAAGATAGCCAGGCGGTTGAAGCATATTTTCACGTTAAACCGAACTGATTTAGTCGTGAAACTTTCCACGTAGTTCGGGGGCGTATCCTACTGGACTTGCGACCTTTGAGAAAAACACTACATTTTTTGAGTTTATCAGGTTTGCGTTGACTAAAAATTGTACTTTTTAATTAAAAAAAGTACCTAAACAGTTACAAAAAAGACGTCGAAATTGGGACAAACTATTGACGGAAGTATTAGGGAATGATATAATCTACGCCATTCATGTGGTGTTTGACCAAAAATTCATGGCCTTGTATCGGTTCGCCAATGCGATTGATTCACGTTACGCAGAAAAAAGGCCACGGTACAGCAAAAAATGAAAACGCGCGGCGGCTGGATTGACTCGTAAAATGATTATTCCGATGAAATTGAGCAGCTTTCTGCGATTTAAATTGACTGGGTAATTCCGATTGAAATTGCGCAGGTGTGGATAAGTCTGTTAGAGAATCCATCTTTTGTTTTTGAATACGCTGATAAACCCCGTATTCGAGCAAGCGATGGCTAACAAACTTACCCAGATGTACTAGATAAGCCGAATCATTCAATTGCAGATACAGGGCATCTCTCGCAGTGAGATCGCTCGCACTCAGGGTCTTTCCCATAACTACCTTGACTTATTCAGGAGCTACTTTAAGGACCTGTCAGAAGCGCTGACCTGGAGTGATGAAGCGCTTCATCGGTTAGTGAGCGTGAAGCCATAGCCGCTTGATTGAGGGCTACGAGGTTTGCATAAGGCTTATCCTTTAAGCTACTAAAAACAATATTAACATTGAAAATTGTAATTGACATTTACAGATTTCAATGTTAATATTGCAAAATGATAGAAAGACAGCAAACAAATTATTTACTTAATCTACTTGAGCACTTTCCCGTAGTCTCAATTATTGGACCAAGGCAAGTAGGAAAAACTACCTTAGTAAAACTTATCCAAACCAAATTAAAAAAGGAATCCATTTACCTTGATTTACAGAAAGATAGCGATAGTGACCGATTGGAAAATGCTGAACGATTTTTAAAGAGTCAGTTGGATAAATGTGTTATCATTGATGAAATTCAGCTAAAACCAAAGCTATTTTCACTTATCCGGGCTTTAGTTGATGAATATAGAATTCCTGCAAGATTTATTATTTTGGGTTCCGCCTCTCCTATGCTTTTAAAAAATTCCGCTGAGTCTTTAGCGGGACGCGTAGCCTCTGTGGAATTAGCCCCATTCACCTTAACAGAAGTTGCCAAAAACGGCATCTCATTAGATGACCATTGGTTTTACGGTGGTTATCCAGAGCCTTTACTCAAGCCAAAAAGCTTTTTTACAGGTACTTGGTTAACTGAGTATATAGAAACCTTTGTTTATCGGGATTTGACTATTTTGGGGTTTGATGTAGCGCCAAAAACGCTTTCAAGGTTACTTTCAATGTTGGCCACTACCCAAGGGGGTATATTAAACATGAGTGATTTTGGCAGGTCTATTGGTGTGAGCCATAACACAGTAAAAAAATATTTAGACCTACTGGAAGGCGGTTTTATTACTTCTCGATTGGAGCCCTATTATACCAATATCGGCAAAAGACTCATTAAAGCTCCGAAAGTTTACATAAGAGATTCAGGCATATTGCACAAGCTGTTGCGTATAAATAGCCATTATGACTTGTGGGGACACATGATTTTGGGACATTCCTGGGAAGGATATGTAATTGAGCAAATTCGGCGTGTAACAGGTAAAGAGTGGGAGTTTTACTTTTACCGGACACACTCAGGAGCGGAAGCAGATTTAGTGTTAATTAGCCCTAACGGCAAAAAAGCCTGTATTGAGATAAAGTATTCCTCTTCTCCGAAAGTATCAAAGGGCTTTCACGAAACCATAAAAGATTTAGCGCCTGATTTTAAATATATTATCATACCTGAGGGAGAACAATATGTAAAAGATGAAGACATTATTGTTTGCTCTATTTATGAGTTTTTGGAGAAGGAGATTGGCCAGATACAGGCTTAAAGATTTTGACCAAGAAAAAAATGAAAGGTTTGATACTATAAATTACTGGGTATAGGAAGAAACGACTGACAACAAGGAAGAATCCCAACTGTAAGAAGAACCCAACTTAATTCGTCAGTGTCTGTAAGGTTTTGAGGTAGTTTTGACCCTTAAGGAAAAGCCCCCTTTGTTCGGCCAACAATTGCGGTGGATTTTCAAATCTGGCTCGTTCCTCTGGTGTCAGATATTCTTTTCTTGCAAAGAATCGCCCCCGAAGTCAAAGAAATTTATGATAAGAATATCGAGAGTACAGGCGAAATAAGAGAGATATTCAAAATCAAAAGCCAGCCAACACTATATAAAATCTTAAAGTTTTCAGGGGCAGATGTAAAGGGGTTCTTAAAAAAACGTAGCTGACCAATTCAATACTATTTTTGTCACGGCAATTCGTACCTTTTTTTCCTGACGGCTGGCACCATACATTCTTTTAATTTAACCCATGATGAGCTCTTCAAAGATTTCGGGCGTTATAAGTGCATGAAATACAACGGGAAAGATTGAGCGTGTTGATCCTTCTGACTCCAATCTTGTTTCCACGATTTCCACAGAAGTACTCTTGGATAGTACCTCAATCAAAGCGCGAGGTTAAGGTTCTATGAACACATTATTAACTTGTCAAGGTACACAAATGTATTTCATTAACTCATTTATTAACAAGATATAACCAAGCAGCTTCCAAACAAATCACTACACAGTTTAAACTATGTAGTGGTTTATTAGGGAGCTGTAGCCCAGTTGAGGTTATACATATTTAACGATTTGACAAAATCACATTAACCTTCTGATAACACTAAATACCCACTTTTGCCGCGTAGTACAACCGCACCTAATTAGTGAAAATAGTAATCACCATCGTTAGTACCATGGCTGTTTTGTTTTTCGGAGCGGCAGACATTGAAGTAAAAATTGTTGCATCAACCACCATTGACTCTTTAGGAGCCTGTCAAGGAGTTTGCTATCAACAAGGTAAGGTCTATCTCTATGGCGACCGTGAAATGGGAGTAATACGTACTTATACTATCAAGTCCAATCAATTAGTTTATACAGGCCAAGAAATAAAGCTCACGCAAAACGGTCAGGATGTGATTAATCATCCCACAGGAATTGCTTATAATGGCTCCAAACACACATTTATCGGCAATAGCATTCGTCTTAACCCTGAAGGAACGTACTGGAAATCAGCAATTTATGACGTTGACTGGAAAGGATTACAACGTACTAAAACATTGGATGGAAATTTGCTCAACGTGATTGAAGACGATATATGTATTCAGGGAACACGTCCTGAGTATGTACAATACAAAGGTAAATGGTACGTAGCCACGGCTGATTATGGTTCAAAATCCAACGAAGTTCGTCTCTACGACCCCCAACTTCTCCGCAAAGCCAAAAGGACAAGCGAAGCAGGCGTGTTATTCAAAAAGTTTAGCTGCTCGGCTTGGGTTCAAAACCTACATTGGATACCATCAAAGGGAGTTTTGGTATTGATTCAGAACCAAATAGAGGGTCGTAAATGGCGATTTACGTTTGTGGACTTAAACAAATCCATTGCATCGGAGCAACAACAAGTATTGAACGTAGTAGATATTGATAAATCCGACGAGTTGGAAGGTTTTACGCTTCTCGATGGCTCTTCAACGGGGATGGCCGTTACTTCTTCGCGCCATCAGAATGTGCATTTTGTAACAGTAAAATAACAAAAGGCGTACTTGCCGGCGCCCTTTTCGGCAAACCAATTAAACACCTAATTTATTAGTAATGAACATCTACAAAACACCAACCAAAAGTTGGATGTGCTTTTGCATTTTGTTTTTAGGATTGACCTTTCTGCATCAATTCTCTGCATCAGCCACCAAGCTCCAACAGGCAATCAAAGTAACAGGGATCATTACCGACGAGGCAAATCAACCGTTGCCAGGCGTAAGCATTGTGGAAAAACAAACCCGCAAGGGAACGGTATCTGACGAGCAAGGAAAGTTTTCCCTTGACGTATCAACAGAAGCGGTATTGGTCATTTCGTCGGTCGGATTTGTCCCTCAGGAAGTGGTTATTAATGGTCAAACATCATTGACTATTAAACTCAAAGAAGATATAAATATGCTCAATGAGGTGGTAGCAGTGGGTTATCAAATCCTGCGTAAAAGCGACGTAACGGGGGCGATCTCAAACGTAAAAGCTCGCGAATTGAACCTCGCAGCTCCAACGCTCGGACAGGCATTGGTAGGAAAACTGGCTGGGGTGCAAGTGTCGCAGGTAAGTGGAGCCCCCTATGTCAGCACCAAAATCAGAGTGCGCGGGATTGGGTCCATTAATGCCAGCTCAGACCCGTTGTACGTCATTGACGGTTTTCCTGCTGGAAACGATATTTTCATCAACCCCAACGACATCGAAAGTATTGACATTCTGAAAGATGCGGCTTCGGCAGCCATTTATGGTTCACGCGCTTCGGGCGGGGTCGTCATTATCACTACCAAACGCGGCAAAGAGGGTAAGGGTAAAATGGAATATGACTATCAATATGGCGTACATCAATTGGCAAAGAAAGTAAAATTGCTAAATTCAGAGCAGTTTGCACAATTATTGATTGATGCCCGCAACAACACCTACCGCGATTTGTACGAAAATTCAGGGAAGACATGGAACAACAACATGTATTCTGACGACAACGCTACGCGAGTCTCCAAAGTAGGTAACGCCAGTGCCGTAAGCATTCCAACCGACATCTATGACTTTGCCAATCAGAAGTTGATTGCGCCTAAATACAATACAGATTGGCAAAATGAATTGTACCGTAATGCACCCGTGAGTCGCCACAATCTGACGTTTTCGGGTGGTAACAAAGGCGGACGCTATTTGGTAAGTTTGGGGTATCAAAATCAACAGGGAATCATCGTCGCTACCAAACAGGAACGGCTGAATTTTAGGGTGAATGTTGACGGAGATCTGACCGAGAAACTCAAAGTAGGGGCAAGTATTTTTGTCACTTCCACCAACGGACGTGAAGTACAGGAAGGCCGTTTTAATCAAGGAGTTGTATTAGGTGCGTTGATCTATCCGCCTACTTTCAGAGCATACGACGACAATGGCGTGTTATTGAAAAATCAGGTAGCCGCCCAACAGCCAACGTTTGGCTATCAGACCGTTGAAAATCCCGTGGCTTTGGCGTTGGAAACCAATATCAACCGTCGCGGATTGCGGGCTAATTACAACGGAAATCTTACTTATGAACTTTTGCCAGGACTGTCGGCCAAAGCTAATATCGGTTTGCAAACGTACAACGAGAAATACGAGTACTATTTGCCCACGAGCCTGAGCAGTGGCAACAATCCGCCGTATTCTACGCAATCTTACGCTGCGGCCAGAGCCACCGCCCAAACACTGGCAACTACCAACCTTTTGGGGGAGTTTACGGCCAACTATACCAAGCAATTCGGCGAACATGGTATTAATTTATTAGCGGGCTATACCGCTCAAAAATACAACAGCGACCTGATTAGTGTGTCGGCGCAAGGATTTCAGAATGACCTGATTCAAGAAATTACGGCCAAAGGCGCTGACCCAGCCAATTTTTTCTTGAATGGTGGAACTGGCAAAGTAGAAGAAACGCTGTTGTCGTACTTGGCACGGGCCGAATACCGTTTCGCGAGTCGCTATTACATCACGGTGGCTTTCCGTCGTGACGGATCTTCTCGTTTCGGACCATTGAACCGTTGGGGGGCTTTCCCATCCGTATCGGCTGGGTGGAATATTTCCGAAGAATCATTCTATAACAATATGTTAGGGGAAGCTTCAACGCTCAAACTGCGGGCAAGCTGGGGTTTGACGGGTAATTATAACATCGGTAATTACAATTATCTGCAAACCATGGCTAACCCAGGCGGAACTGTTTTCGGCAACGGAACCATTAATACGGCCGTTTGGGCGGGGCCCATCAAAGATCAACGTTTGGGTTGGGAATCTACTTCTCAATACAATGTAGGACTTGATGTTGGATTATTGCGCAACCGGCTTTCATTCATTTTTAATGCCTATCTCAGTAATTCATATAATTTGCTATTCAATCAACCGGTATCGGCCATTTCAGGAACTTCCACCATCCTGACCAACCTGCGCGATTCAAAAGTGCAGAACAAAGGCGTCGAGTTGCAGATAGACGGCCGATTGGTTTCGACCAAAGATTTTAAGTTGAACCTGAGCGGGAATATTTCGTTCAACCGCAACAAAGTCCTCAACATGGGAGGTGCCAATACCATCATTACCAACGGTGCCGAGCGCTCTTACCTGACCCACATTACCCAAGAAGGGCAGCCCATCGGAATGTTCTACGGATTCAAAGTGATTGGAATGGTGCGGGAAAAAGACATGGAAAATATTGCGGTTGATAACGCCAACTACAACGCTTCTAAGCAGTCATTCCCAGCGGGTTACGTGTTAAAAGGACCTGCACGTTCAACAGCTTCGAGCAATCCACTCCGCCCTGGTGATTTGATTTTTGAAGATGTAAACAAAGATGGGGTAGTGAATGATGCCGACAAACAGGTCATTGGTACGCCTTATCCTAAGTTTACCTACGGCTTTTCGCTCAATGCAAGTTACCGTGATTTTGATTTAGGGGCAGCGTTCAACGGCGTATATGGCAATCAGGTATTAGACGGACAGGATTATTATGTCTATAATATGGAAGCCTCAGGTAATCAATATGTTGACGTAATCAATCGGTACCGTTCAGAAGCCGAACCAGGCAATGGACTTGTATACCGCGCAGCTCGTGGAGGTACCCAAAGCAACAGCACTCGTTTGTCAACCTTCTATTTGCAAAGCGGTTCCTTCTTCCGTTGTACCAACCTTTCGTTAGGTTATAATTTACCTACAAAATGGCTTGGTAAATGGAAAGTGGAAGGACTGCGCGTGTATGCCAACGTCAATAACGCTTTTACAATGACGAAGTACAAAGGCTACAATCCTGAAGTAGATTACAATGGGGGAGCCAACCTAACGCCTGGGGTAGATTATGGTATGTATCCATTGGCACGTGCCTACAACATTGGGGCAAAATTGACTTTCTAGTGCATGTTTGATTCAACCGAAATTAATTATGAAAACTATACGTAACAGCATTCTTTGTCTTTGCCTAACGCTCGGAGCGATGTCATGCAATGACAACTTTTTGGTAGAAACTGACCCCAATTCGGTGGCTACCTCTAATTATTTTAAAAATGAAAATGACGTTCTATTAGCGGTTAATGGCGTGTATCAAGCCCTGCGCAACAACAACGGCCTTGCCGAAGGAAGTATGTTGTATTCAGAAGAACGTTCCGATAATACAGGCAGAAACGATAACCAATCCAACGCGGGTGAGCCGTTTCAATTCAACGATTTCTCGTTGCTACCCAGCAATACCTACCTAAAAACCCACTGGTTGGCGTTGTACCAAATCATCACGCGCACCAACTTAGTGCTGGACGGGATTGAGAAAGTAACGTTTTCAAATGCCACCACCAAAGCCCAATATCAGGCAGAAGCCAAGTTTGTTCGGGCATTGGTGTACTTCCATTTGGTACGTAAATGGGGCGATGTGCCGTTGGTGACCAAGCCTTTAAGCTCAAGTGATGAGGTAAAAGCCAACACCGCCCGGGAGAAAAAAGACAAAGTATATGCACAGATTGTTGCTGACCTAACCGACGTGGTCAATAGTTCATTGCCTGACCACCAGCCTGTTGCTAATAAAGGACGTGTGTCTAAAGTTGCAGGGATGGCACTTTTGGGGCAGGTATACTTGACGATGGCCACCACTTTAGATGCCGCTAACCGTACAACTAACCTCAACCAAGCAAAGACTTATCTGACTGGTGCGTATGAGAAGCGTACATTCGGCCTGTTGAAAGAAATTGCCTATACCGATGTGTTTGATGTTGCCAAAAAATCAACGAATCCTGAAATTATCTTTCAAATTGTGTATAAGCAGGGAGACATTAATTATGCCTCAAACATCGCCGTAAGCACACAGGCGCAGGGAGAAAATATCAATTCCTTGCGAACCACTACTGGAACTGGAGGTAACGTCACCCCTGATTTAGTAAAAGAATACGAAGAGGGTGATTTACGTAAAGATTTTTCCATTAAATACGCCAATGCGGCCAACGTAAAAGATTATTTTATTACCAAATATCGCGATGTAAGCGCTGCGGCAGGAGCCAATGGATACGGCGGAAATGATTGGATTTTAATGCGTTACGCCGACGTAATTTTAATGTTAGCGGAAGTGAATCTGTATTTGGGTAATGATGCGGCCGCTATCAGCTTTCTGAATCAGGTACGCGAGCGGGCGAAGATGCCTTTGTATGAAGTAGCAAAAGAGGCCCCCGCTTACAAAGCCAAGTTCCCTACGCTTAAAATGGCCATTTTGCACGAGCGCCGCATCGAACTGGCGTTCGAAAACCATCGTTGGTTCGACTTGCTGCGCTTTTTTACACCTGCTGAGTTAGTAACTTACATGGGCACCAAGTTGCAAGCGGATTTTGGCGCGGCCAAGATTTCTAATTTTGGTCTCAAAGATTATTACTATCCCATTCCGTTCGATGAGTTCAAGCTTGACCCCGTAAAAATGTACCAAAATGAAGGGTACTAGTGAATCAGTTTTACAGCATCAAGGAGAGTTAGTTTAAAAACGGCAACCATTTCAGTATGGTTGCCGTTTTTGTCTAAACACGTATTGAAGTTATCTGTTTGAGTGGAGGTACAATAGAAAAGTTTTATAAGTATTAAGCTATAGGGGTAGCATCTTCGTTATTTTTCAAAACTTTAGCTACCTTCTTGACTTTTTTTTCTTGGGACACTTTCTTAGCAGCTTTTAATATCTTTTTTTCGGCTTTCTTTTCTACCTTTTCTTTCTCTTTGGCTTCTTTGTGTTTAATTTTCACAATCCTCTTCGCCAACTTTTCAGAGGTTTTATTGACCGCTTTTTTTATTTTTTTGGAAGTTGCCTCCTCTATCATTACATCAGCATTTTTTTTTGCAATTTCGCTTGCTTGAGCCTTTATTTTTGATTTCATTTTGGGTTGAATAATTAGAAAAATGTACAGTAAAAAAAAATCACGAATAGATAGGTGTTTTTTTTATAAAACAATGGCTTAATGTTGTATTTGTGTTAAGTTTTTCATCGGAAAGGCGACAAAAAACTGGAACAACAGACTGTAAAAAACAACGCTTTTTCTTTATTTTCCACCATCGGCTCAAAGTGATTATGACGGTAACTTAACGTTATTTATACTATTGATAATCAATTACTTTATATTAAATTTTTCTTTATGTAACATAATAATTTATTGACTTTCCCTTAACATAATATAGGAGGTCAAAACCCTACATTCGCAGAATTAAACCATCCCTCTGCGATGAAACTACTTTATCTGTATTCTGACTCAGATTTTACCCCTTGGCGCGAAAATATCAATGCTGCCACCATTGCTTCTCTCATTCAGGCAACCCCTGATAATGTCCAAACTTTTGTAACACATTTTGTGGGCTTCACCGCCGAGTTTGCCGATTTTTTACGTCAGTTTGACCTTATTTTCAACGTATGTTATGGGTATGGTGTAGCTGATCAAGTAGAGGTGGTTCGTTGGCTTGACTGGCATGGGATTAAACACACCGCAAGCTCTTATTCGACCCAACTTTTGGCCATGGATAAGGCCCTTTTACCTGACATGTGTATGCAAGTAGGAGTAAATACCCCTCGTATTTTATTGCCTAACGAATTGTTTGAATTTTCTTCTACTACAACCTTTATTGCCAAGCATCGCTACGGTAGCCTACACCGTAACATGCTATTTTTTAAAAAAGATAACATTCCTAGTCAGCAATTAAACAGCTTAGAATCCTACATTATTCAGCCTTATATTGAAGGCCGTGAGTTTACAGTTGCGGTAATTCCTGATAAAAATGGACTAAACCCTCAATGTCTTCCACCATTAGAAATTATCCCCAACGATGGTAGAGCTATCTATGTAGCAGGTCAAAACTACGGACCTACCTACAAAGATTTTCAGCCCCAATTGGATGAACATCTTTATGACATGATGACAGAAGGAGTGTTAGAACTACATAAACTTTTGGAAATCAAAGGAATGTCACGTACAGATATTCGAATAGCTAATGACGAGGTCTACATACTTGACATTAATACAATGCCAAACTTAGACCCTCAACGTAGCTACTTGCCTGCCCTCGCCAATCATCATAGAATACAACTAAGGGAGTTGATTGAACGAACCATAAAAAGCGCGTTGATTTGGTACGAGCGGCAGTTGGTGCAACAGCCCGATTGAATACATTCAATCGGGTTTTGAAAAATAACCGAGGTTTCTTTATAAATAAGACAAAAAAGTGCCAAGTTGGTCATTATCAAAATTTTAATTTATTGAACAGAAGTTTCAAGAACATAACAAACACTTAAAATCCTGATAATATACAACCTATAACTTCATCGTAGTTTTGCAGATGTATTATCCCAAATAAAAAGTCGCAGCCGCTGGAACGGCTACGACTTGAATTGTCTTCAGCTTTCTTTCAAGTCACTAAAAACGTCGTTAAATTATGAAAAAAAATCTACTTCAAAGTGGATTACTTCTTCTGTTTGGTTGGTTTATTACACTGAGTACTTTAGCTCAGTCCAACATAGTTACGGGTAAGATTACTTCCGTAACTGGAGAAGCCATTCCAGGTGTAAACGTCCTCGTTAAAGGGACAAATACGGGTACTACTACGGATGCAAATGGTGTTTACAAAATCAATTCTGTTTCCAACTCTTCTCTGCTTACCTTCTCCGCCATTGGTTTCGTATTGCAAGAAATAAAAGTTGGCAACCGCAGTACCATTGATATTGTGTTGCAGGAAGATACAAAAATGCTCAATGAGGTGGTTGTTACTGCCTTGGGTATCAGGCGTGAAGAAAAATCGCTGGGATTCGCAGCACAAACCATCAATGCCAATGCCGTGGTAGACGCCAAATCCAACAACTGGGTGAATACCCTTTCGGGAAAAGTAGCGGGCCTCAACATTCAAGGGGTTGGCGGTGGACCAATGAGTTCGTCGAGAATTACGCTGCGTGGAGAATCGTCGCTCAATTTGGAAAACAACCAAGCCCTTATCGTCGTGGATGGTGTACCCATCAGCAGCAAAATCACGAGTACAGGATTCAATTCACACCTTTCGGCAGACAGCCCGATTGACTACGGTTCTACCGTTTCTGACTTAAATCCCGATGATATTGAAAAAGTAACGGTGTTGAAAGGTCCAGGTGCTACGGCACTTTACGGGAGCCGGGCGGCAGGAGGTGCACTTATCATCACGACCAAAACCGGAGTACGAAAAGATCGAGGAATCGGCGTTACGTTCAATACCAATTTTAACATCGAGCAGGTCAATCGTTGGCCTGATTATCAATTTGAATACGGAGAGGGGCGTACCGACGCGTATTATTCTTATTTAAACAGTGCTGACGGGATCAACACAAGCACCACAGCAGCGGCAGGTCGGGCGTGGGGCCCCAAATTTAACGGACAATCGTACTTTCAATATAATCCCGACGCGCCCGATGGCCGACCTACCGAACGCACACCCTGGGTGCCGCATAAAGACTATATTTCGGGCTATTTCCAAACGGGTCGCACCTTTTCAAACAGCCTTTCACTCGAAGGCGGTACCGAAAAAGGCTCGGCGCGGTTTTCGTTTACGCACCTCAAAAACGAGTGGATTGTTCCTAATACGGGTTTTGAGCGCATCAACGCGGCTTTATCGGTAAATCAGCAGTTGTCGAGCAAGCTGAAAATCATGGGGAAAGCCAATTACACCAATAAACGAAGCGATAACCTGCCAGCAGCAGGCTACAACAATCAATCATTGATGTATTTTGTGATTATTGGTCCTGCACCTAATGTCAAACCTGAATGGTACAAACCCTACTGGCAGCCAGGTTTAGAAGGAATACAGCAACGCAATCCGTTCAATCCAGGTCCCGACAATCCTTATTTGGATATGTACGAGATGTTGAACAAATTGAATAAACACGGGCTAATCGGGACAATTTCAGCCAATTATGAGCTTTCAAAAAAACTGGAATTGATGGTGAGGACGGGCGTAGATATGTCGTTTGAATACCGATCACAGCAACGCCCCTTCAGCATGACCAAGTACCCGCGAGGAATGTTCAGAGAGCAAAACGTTTTCAGTTATGAATCGAACACTGACTTTTTGCTGACGTACAAAGATAATTTTACCAACAAAATCAGCGTCACGGCTTCGGTAGGCGGGAATGCCATGCGCCAAACTTACGATTTTGCAGGAATGTACGCTGATCAGTTAGCTCAGCCTGGTATTTATCAGATTTCCAACAGTTTAGATCAAGCCGTGGCTGACCCGCTGAAGACCAAAAAGGCCATTAATAGTATCTATGGAGCCGCGCAGTTTGCCTACGATGAGAAAGTTTTTTTGGACGTTACAGGACGTAATGACTGGTCGAGTACATTGCCTTTTGCAAATAACTCGTTCTTCTATCCTTCGGTTAGTAGCAGTTTTTTGTTGAACGAATTGTTTCAACTACCCGATAACGTGTCGTTTGTTAAATTTAGAGCTTCGTGGGCACAGGTAGGGAATGACACCCGGCCTTACCAAACAACGCGCTATTATGACCGTATCTATGGAAACAGTTTTACCAATCCGAGTACGTTGTTCAATGCCAACCTCAAACCTGAAATTACCTCAAGCTATGAGTTAGGTTTGGATGTTCGATTGTTCAAAAATCGTCTTGGCTTGGACTTGGCCTATTACAATAACAACAGCCGCAATCAGATTTTGGCTGTACCCCTTGATCCTACTTCTGGCTTTTCAAACGCTCTAATTAACGCGGGGCTTATCAATAGCCAAGGCATCGAGGTCAAACTGACGGGAAAACCAGTGGTTAAGCCCAATTTTACGTGGAATTCGACCGTCATTTGGTCACGAAATCGCAGTCATGTACGCGAACTGGCCGCAGGTATTACCAACCAAACCATTTATAGCCACAGCGGCAACGTCACCATCGAAGCCCGGGTAGGTGGCTTGATGGGCGACATGTACGGACGCGGTTTTCAGCGCTCACCCGACGGTCAAATCATCTATTCATCCAACGGGCTACCAGCACAACTTGACCCAATCACCAAAAAATGGGGCAATGCTTTTGCCGACTGGAAAGGCAGTTTTATGAATGAATTTACGTATAAAGGCCTGAAATTGAGTGTATTGTTGGATGGTCAAATGGGTGGAAGTATGTATTCGCAAACCAATCACAAGAACAATACGCTCGGCAAAACCCGCGTGACACTGCCAGGCCGCGATGGTGGTTTGGTTGGCGAAGGCGTGGTTTTACAAGCCGATGGTTCGTTTAAACCCAATACCGTCAAAGTTGCGGCGAGTGCTTATTACGACAACTATTACCAAATCAGCAATGCTGAAGTTAACATTTTTGATGCTTCGTTTTTGAAAATCCGGGAAGCCCGTTTTGAATTTAATTTGCCGCCAAAATTGCTCAACAGAGTGGGCGTTCGCCAAACGAGCGTGGCCTTGTTTGGACGGGAGTTGTTTAACTTTACTAAGTTTCCTGGATTCGATCCCGAAGGCGGCAATCTCAACGGCGGCACACTTACCCCTGGTGTAGAACTTACACAGTTTCCGTCGGCACGGAGTATGGGCGTGAACTTGACCTTTAAGTTTTAACTGTTCTTCTGCCCCCTCTCTCTACTGGAGAGGGGCAAATATATTCGTGATTAAGAGCACACGAATCGTAGTAAACTCAAAAAAATAGAATAATGAAAATCGTTCAAAAACCATATATTCTCGCGTTGTTGATGGCACTGTTTTTCAATGCCTGCACATCCAATTTTGAAGAAATTAACACCGACCCAAATCGTCCTGAAAAAGTAAATCCTGGGGTGATTTTGGGGCAAATGCAGTACCGAATTGTAAATAGTTCTATTTCAGCGGCACGAAATTTTACGCATGAGCTCATGCAAGTAGATGCGCCGCGCGCCAGCACAAGCGGACTGGGGGTTCACCGGTACGCAGTTAATCCAGGAGCGGGAGTTTGGTCAGGTTTTTACCAAAACCTCACCGACATTGAAGATATTTATAAAGTAGCCGACGGTTTGAAAGAAAATAACTATAAGGCGATTGCACTGGTGTATAAATGTTGGGCGTATTCAATTTTGACCGATTTGTACGGAGATGTTCCATATTCGCAGGCTATCAAAGCTACGGAGGGTAACTTCAAACCCGCTTTCGACAGGCAAAAAGATATTTATACGCAGATTTTGAAAGACTTGGAAACGGCGAACGGCTTGTTTGACGATACCAAGGTTTTAACCTTTGGCGGTGATTTGGTTTACAACGCTAATGTGCTGACAGGAACGAAGAATGTAGGGGTTCAGCGTTGGAAAAAATTTGCTAATTCATTGAAATTAAGACTATTGCTGCGGTTATTGAAGCGGGATGGCGAATTGAACATCAAAGAGCAAATTACTGCTATGCTGGCCGATGCGACCAAATACCCCACTTTCTCAGCCACAGCTGACGATGCAATTTTTCGTTATCCTGGCACATTTCCTTATTTCAACCCCTATTACAACGCTCGTACGCTGGATTGGCGCGATGGTACCTATTTTACTGAATTTTTCCTTGAACCCATGAATGCCACTCAAGACCCGCGCCGAGCGATATGGGCTATCCCAGTTACTGTAGCGGGTGTTCCTACCTTTAGAGGCATTCAGAGCGGCTACCCGACCACCCTCGAATACGTCGTAGGACAGAATTCAAGCTATACTGATGCACTCAAAACATTGCCTCAATTGGGGGTTATGATGACCTATGCGGAGGTAGAATTTATCAAAGCCGAACTAGCCCTTAAAGGGTATACTACAGGTAAAACGCCTAAAACACACTACGAGGCGGGGATTACTTCTTCGATGGTACAGTGGGGTGCTACGATGCCTGCTACTTTTTTGAGCCAAAAAGGAGTAGCTTATGATGCCACGGCGACTTCTGAGAAGCAATTGGAACAAATCATGTTGCAAAAATATTACGCATATTTTTTCGTGGATTACCAAGCTTGGTTTGAGAAACGCCGTACAGGTTATCCCGTTTTGCCGCGCGGCACGGGCATTCCTGCTGAGAATAAATTCCCCAGTCGTATTCCCTATCCTACTTATTTACAATCGCTTAATCCTGAAGGTCTGGCAGCCGCAGTAGCATCGATTGGCGCTGATAACAGCAACACAAAAGTTTGGTGGGAGAAATAACAGTTGAAATAAACACACATCGAAAATGAAACTATTCCTAAACCTTTTCTTACTCCTGTTTTCGCTGACGACGTTTGCTCAATCAGACCACGAACTCGAAAGTCGTCGTGTCATGTTGCCTAATGGTTGGTCACTAACCCCAGCGGGACGGTCGTTGGAAGTGGGTGACTTGCCGTTAAACATCGCGGTATCTTCATCTCAAAAACTTATAGCCGTCACTAATAACGGACAAGGAAAACAGACGATTCAACTGATTGATACCAAGACCGAAAAAATCCTGGATAACGTCGAAATTCCCAAATCATTTTACGGGCTAAAATTCAGTCGTGACGAAAAATCGCTCTATGCTTCGGGCGGCAACGACAATTGGATCATGAAATACGCCATCATTGACAACAAACTCGTGGTCAAAGACAGTTTGGTTTTGGGTAAGAAATGGCCGAATAAAATTTCTCCCGTGGGTATCGAAATAGACGATGAACGCCAATTGCTGTACGTTGTTACGAAAGAAAACAACTCGCTGTACATTTTGGACTTGAACAACAAAGCCATTGTTTATCAGCAAAATATGGGGCACGAAGGCTATACCTGCGTTCTTTCGCCCGACCGCAACACCTTGTACATTTCACTTTGGGGCGGGCGTAAAATTGCCTTTTTTGATACCCAAACCCGAAAAATTGCGAGCACACTTGCCGTTTCTTACAACCCTAACGAGTTGATTTTGAACAAGAAAGGCACACTAATGTATGTGGCAAATGCAGGCGACAACAGCGTGACGGTGATTGATACTAAGCAACAAAAAGTCATTGAAGTGCTGGATGCGGCATTGTATCCCAATTCACCAGTAGGCTCTGTGACCAACGGCGTGGCTTTGTCGAAAGACGAGAAAACACTTTTCATCGCCAATGCGGATAATAACTGCTTGGCTGTCTTTGACGTAAGCACCAAAGGTCGAAGTGTGTCAAAAGGATTCATTCCAGTGGGCTGGTACCCAACCAATGTACGCGTGATTGGCAATAAAATTTTCGTTGCCAACGGTAAAGGCTTTACCTCTTTTGCCAATCCCAAAGGCCCCCAGCCAGTAAGTAAGGCTGTTCGTTCCGAGTCACATTTAGGAGAAGATACTCGTGGGCAGTACATTGGAAATTTAATGAAAGGTACACTCAGTATTATTGATAGTCCAAACGAAGCTACTTTGGCTTTGTATTCTCAAAAAGTGTACAAAAATACGCCTTATAAAAAGGAGAAAGAACTCGCCACGGATGGTGAAGCGGGGAATCCGATTCCGATGAAAGTAGGAGGTGAGTCACCCATCAAACACGTGTTTTATATATTGAAGGAAAACCGTACTTACGATCAGGTTTTTGGAGATATTAAAGAAGGAAATGGTGACACAACGCTCTGCCTATTTGGTGAAAAATACACACCTAACCAACACAAACTTGCGCGAGAATACGTTTTGCTCGACAATTTTTACGTAGATGCTGAAGTAAGCGCCGACGGGCATAATTGGAGCATGGGTGCTCACGCCAATGATTATTTGGAAAAAACGTGGCCTACTGGCTACGGACGACGCGGAGGAGTAACCGAAGGAATGGGGCGGCGCGAAATTGCCAATGACAAGGACGGATTTATTTGGGATTTTTGCAAAAGAAAAGGCGTGAGCTACCGTACCTATGGCGTTTTTGCGGATGATAAAAAAGGAAATATTCCTGTGTTGGACAAAGACCATGTTTGCTCCTATTTTACGGGCTACTACAATCAAAAAGTAAAAGATACGACCCGTGTAGGACAGTGGAAACGTGATTTTGACTCGTTAGTAGTGGCCAAAGCGGTACCTGCATTCAACTCTATTCGGCTTGGCTCTGACCACACCCAAGGCATGGCATTAGGCCGACCTACTCCGTATGCCTGCGTTGCTGACAACGATTTGGCCGTTGGGATGTTCATTGAGCATTTGAGCAAAAGCCCGATTTGGAGCCAATCGGCCGTATTTATATTGGAAGATGACGCCCAAAATGGCCCCGACCACGTAGACGCGCACCGTTCCATTGCACTCGTCGTGAGCCCTTACACCAAACGTAAATTTGTGGATCACACTATGTATTCTACATCAGGTATGTTACGAACCATAGAACTGATTCTAGGTCTGCCACCCATGAGTCAGTACGATGCAGCTGCAACACCGATGTTTCGTAGTTTTACTTCAGTTCCAGATTTCACCCCTTACCAAGCCCTTTCTTCGGGCGTAAATCTGGAAGAAACCAATAAAATTGCTTCGCGTTGGTCTACTATTTCAGAAGGATTTGATTTTACAGAGGTAGATAAAAACGACGATAATCTATTCAATGAAGTGCTTTGGAAAGGGCTAAAAGGCGACAATTTTACCTTACCAGCTCCCCGTCGCAGTGCGTTTGTTAAGGTTGTAAAAAAGGATGATGACGATTAAAGCGGATTAAATATGTAAGGTAATTTTCATGTCATAAAAAGAATTGACTGAATTACGATGTGTCTTTAAGTTGAATCGGAGTCATTGGGGGCTCCGATTTTTCTGTTTTATAGACCTTAATTTTGAAGTTAGGCATTAAAAAAGAAAATATCCTAATGATTGAAGTTTGAGTTTTATAGATATGCAGATTATTTTATTTTGGGTAAATTGGTGCCTATAAGAATACTAGGCTCTTCTTTATAGCTAACCCCTAAAAAAAACTCAATTGAACGCTCCTTGATTTTTATTTCTGACCCCACCACGGTTCCATTAATATCCGATGAATGTGGTACTAAATTATCAAAATTACCTTGAAACATCAGTGCAGGGGTGCCATCTATATTAAACCCTTTTACCTGCTTTAGCTCAGCATTCACCCCATAATGAATATCTGGTGCTTTTTCCTTCTTGGCGGTGCCATAAAGAATAACTTCCAACTTATAATCATCCGTTGCGGTTTGAGTAATGACGACAGTGGCTGTTTCTTGAAAGGTGTTATAATCCGAAAATACTTGTCGGAAAACTGCATGTTCGTTCGGGTTGTAGGTTTTTGAGTAGGTTCCTACTAAACCAGGCGAGACAGGTACAATTTCAGTTTGCTGAGAATTTCTGTTTTTACAGCCAAATAAAAAGGTTGTAAGCAAGATGACAAATAGCTTTTTCATAAGACTCTGAATTAGAGTGAAATGGCGAGACTAAATTAAAAAATATTAACTATTACTCCATACCCAACGCTAACCTTCTGTTAGGTACTTTATTAGTCTTTTCTAAATTAAAGTCTTCTTGTGGCTTTGTTTGCAACAAATTCATATATTTTATCTTCCCTATGGTACCTTATTTATGTCATTTGAAGTGGTCTTGAAGCAACTCAGAGTTGAGTCCTAAAAGGAGTATTGTCTGAATTATTTAGCTGAGTAGATAGAAAGCGATATATTTGGAGCGCCATTTAAGTTTCCTTTGTCCTTTAATGGATGAGTGGTAATTAGGAAGACGACTTCCCCCTCATTGGGAAATGATTCGGGACGGCCCGACGTATTAAACAGGGTTTAGTTATGTCTTGGGTTTATTTAATTTTTGCTGGACTTTTAGAGGTCGTTTGGGCTTACTCAATGAAACAGTCAGAGGGTTTTAAGCATTTTACTCCCTCCTTAATCACACTCGTGGCTATGATTGGCAGTTTTGGACTGCTGGCATTAGCAATGCGAACATTACCATTAGGCACTGCTTATACGATTTGGACAGGTATAGGAGCCATCGGAGCATTCCTTATTGGAATTCTTTTTCTTGGCGAACCCATTAGTTTTACACACTTGATGGCTGCTTTTTTAATTTTGGCGGGTCTTATAATAATGAAACTCTCTTCAAGTCGTTGAATCCGTAAAATTGGTACCGTTGCTTCATCATGAGTAATTCGTTGAGGTTTTACAAACGTATAATGTTGGTCCTACGTTTGTGAAATTCAAGAGTTCATAGGTAGATGGACGTTTATATATGAACAAACAATGTCCGAAACTGGCGTTTATATAAAATCTTAAACGAAGCGGTCTAATCTTTCAAAATTTATTTTCAGGACATGTTACTAGACTATTAATTATAGAAGCTTTTTTGTGTTCAAACATTTTGTGGTATTTTTTAAACGCTCATTTTTAAACAGCCACAAATACTCCGACGACTATCATTCTTTTTAGGTAACCTATCGGCAGGTTACCTAAACGTATAGTCTGGTAGCCTTTTCTTTCCCGTTTTCAGGTAACCATAGGTTACCAATGGTAATCTGAGGTTACCTGAAGAACCAGATTAGTTAGGTAACCTGATTTTTGAGTGTACCGGAAAAACTTAGGATACCTACAGGTTACCTTATGATACGTATAGGTTACCTAAGGTTTCGGATGGCAGGTAACCAATAGGTAACCTACCTTTTTTTGAACCCCTGCGTTCTGTTTTTCGGGAGTCGCCATCACGTTTTCATACTTACGTATCCTTGCGGTATCATTAAGGTATCATTACGTTTCATTACAGTATCATTACATTGAGGATTACTGCTAAAACAGGAGTGCTTTCCGACCCTGCCGGATTTTTCAGGACAACACAAACTAATTTCAGGACAATACAAACTGTGTTGTCCTAAAATAGATTGACCATCTACACAAGCAGATGGGACACATTTTTTTGCTTCGCAAACAGGCACACGAACTACGGATGCGCCAGATGGTTGAAGAAATCAACCTGAA
>JAIXPV010000587.1 GCA_027486105.1 Runella sp.
GAGTTCGATAATGACAAAAAAACTCCGCCACGTAGCGGAGTTTTTTTGTCGAAAGCAATTATTACAATTGGTTATATCTCAGTGAATCGAAACTGTACGTATGTTTTGGCCAGTAAGGTCATTTTCTGAAAATCAGGAACCCGAATCCGTACTTCCTGAATACGGGTCGCGGGTGTTTCCTTGATCTTATTGAACAGGGTCAGATAGTACACATACGCCAGATAAACGCCCATACGAGCACTACGAGGAAGCTGTTTGATGGCACCGTAGGCCGCATCAAAGTCTGCCTGAATATCGGTTTCGATTTGGTGTTTACTCTCTTTGGTGAATTTAGTAAAATCAACCCCTGGGAAATAAACGCGCCCCCGGTCAACATAGTCACTTTTTAAGTCGCGTAGAAAATTTACCTTCTGAAAAGCTGCTCCCAAGCTGCGAGCGCCGTCTTTTAGCTGTTCAAACATGGTGTTGTCGCCTTCACAAAAGACGCGCAAACACATCAAACCCACAACTTCCGCTGAGCCATAAATGTACTCTTCGTATTTTTCGTCGGTGTATTCCTGCTTGTACAAATCCATTTCCATGCTGTGCAAAAAAGCATTGATGAGGTCATGGTCAATCTTATATTTATTAACAATCAGCTGGAAAGAATGTAACACAGGGTTTAGACTAATACCCGATTCGATGGCTTCGTAGGTATCTTTGATAAATTTTTCGAGTAGGTATTTTTGATTAAATTCATAGAACGTATCGACAATTTCATCAGCGTAGCGTACAAACCCATATATAGCATACACAGGCAAACGAAATTTTTTATCCAAGGTTTTGATTCCCAGCGTAAACGACGTACTGTATCTCTCGGTGATGAGTTTGCTGCAATCTAGCGTTGTTTGGTCAAACAATTGCTTCATATAAGCCGTGCCATGCACGCAGGTTAATGGGTTATTGGAAGATATGATTACTAATTTGGTCCAAACTCTTTGGCTATCTCATCGGCTACCACCAGCCCCGAAATCAGGGAGGGGGGTACACCAGGGCCTGGAACAGTGAGCTGTCCTGTATAAAACAAATTATTTAGCTTTTTGTTTTTGAGCGTTGGTTTCAGGAAGGCCGTTTGTAAGAGCGTGTTGGCCAGTCCGTACGCATTCCCTTTGAATGCATTGTAATCAGACTGGAAATCTCGGTGCGCAAAAGTACGTTTATAAACAATGTTTGGACGAATCGCCTCGCCTACGTAAGCCTCTAATCGTTCCATCACTACGTTGAAATAACGCTCGCGGATTTCATCGGTATCGTCCGTCAGCCCCGTGGCTACAGGAATCAGGATAAAGAGGTTTTCGGCGCCTGCTGGCGCAACAGTGGGGTCCGTTTTTGAGGGTGCCGAGACGTAGAAAAGCGGCTTGCTCGGCCACTGAGGTTCGGTATAAATTTCGTAGGAGTGCTGTGAAAAATCTTCGTCAAAAAACAAATTATGATGCAGTAGTTTGGGTAATCTTTTGTTGACACCCACATAATAAAGCAGCGACGAAGGGGCAAGGGTTTTTTTGTTCCAATACGATTCAGAATAATTTCGGTACTCGCCGAGCAATTTTGAGTCTACATGGTGATAATCAGCCCCTGCCACCACTATGTCGGCCTCAAAAATGCTGGTATCGGTGATTATCTTCTTTGCGCTTCGATTGGTTACTTCTATTTTCGTTACATTCTGATTCAGCTTTATTTTTACACCTTTTTCTTCCGCCAATGCTACCATTCCTTTCACAATTTCATACATACCGCCCATTGGATACCAGGTCCCCATGGTTATTTCGGCGTAGTTCATGAGGCTGTACATGGCGGGGGTGTTTTCGGAGGTAGCCCCTAAAAACAAAATGGGAAACTCCATCAATTGCAGCAATTTAGGATCCGTAAAAAACTTACGAATATGCTCCGAAAATGACTGCAATACATCCATGCGGCCCAAATCATACAGGAGTTTAAGGCTTACAAACTCCGTAATGCTACGACTTGGCTTCCAAACAAATTTGTTCATACCCACGTCATACTTGTAGGAGGCCTGTTTCAGAAATGCGTCCAATCGCATGCTGCTTCCTGGTTCGATACTTTCAAAAAGCTGCTTAAGTGCCTCAATTCCCGCGGGAATTGAAACGGTGGTTTTCTGGTCGAAGATGACAGCGTAAGAGGGGTCGAGTCGGACGAGATGATAATAATCCGACGGTTTTTTGCCGAATTTACCGAAATAGGTTTCAAACACATCGGGCATCCAATACCAACTAGGGCCCATATCGAAAGTAAAACCCTCGGCTTCAAACACCCGTGCACGTCCGCCCGGTACAGAATTTTTCTCTAAAATAGTAACATCAAACCCTTTGTCGGCCAAGCGAGTAGCGGCCGAAAGCCCCGCAAATCCGGCGCCAATAACGATTACTTTTTTCAACGTATAAGACTTTTTTTATAGTAAACTTCCAAAAGAGGGTGACGGTTTGAGAACATACGTAAAAAAATGACGCTGTTGCGCAAACTGCTATTGCTTATAGACTACACCATCTTTCATCACGAACGTAACGTTCTGGAGCGTTTTGATGTTTTGAAGAGGATTTTCGTCGGTGGCAATGATATCGGCGTATTTGCCTTTGGTGATGCTTCCCATGTTGTCTTGTTCTCCTAAAATTTGGGCAGGTATTACCGTAGCCGATTTGATGGCCTCCATGGCTGGCATTCCTACTTCGGTCATGTATTCAAATTCTTTGGCATTTTTGCCGTGGGGGTAGACGCCACCGTCGGTGCCAAAGGCAATTTTTACTCCCGCTTTGTAGGCTTTTTCAAAAGTTTTTTGAATCAGTGGTCCGATTTCCAGTGCCTTCATGCGTACAAAAGGGTGGTAATAGCCGGGTACTTTGGCGGAGTCGGCGGCAGTACGCCCAGCGATGATGGTCGGAACGTAGTAAGCGCCCATTTTTTTAAACAACTCAATGGCTTCATCGTCCATGTATGTGCCGTGCTCAATAGTAGTCACACCCGCTCTGAGGGCACGTTTCATGCCGTCGGCTCCGTGGGCGTGTGCTGCCACATGAAACCCATAGTCTTTGGCGGTCTGCACAATGGCCGAAATTTCGTTTTCGGTAAACTGCGGTGCTTTGCCGCTTTTGGCAATGCTCAAAACGCCACCCGTAGCCGTGATTTTGATGCAATCCGAGCCGTCTTTGTAGCGTTGACGTACGGCTTTTCGGCCTTCATCGGGGCTGTCAACGATGGCATCGGTGACTTTGTCTGGAACGCTGTACATGTTGCTCAGTCCGTTGGTTGGGTCGCCGTGCCCGCCCGTAGTGGCGATGGTCTGACCCGCCGTAAAAATGCGTGGCCCCGTAACCAAGCCTTTGTTGATGGCGTTGCGAAGAGAAATGTTGACGCCCGTACCTCCCAAATCTCTTACGGCCGTAAAACCCGCCATGAGGGTAGTAAGGGCGTGTTTTTGAGCTTCAAAGGCGATGTCGGCTGAGTTGTTGCTGAGCCGTTTGAGGTATTGGTCGCGGCTGGTTTCGCTTTCGATGTGTACGTGCATATCGGTCAGGCCGGGCAAAACCGTTTTGTTTTTTAGGTCAATCAGTTTATCACCTGTTAGCGCTTTGGTGTAGCCTTTTTCAACGGCCGTAATTCGATTTTTTTCGATGATAATTGTGGCCTGCTCTTGGGCTGCATCACTCACTCCGTCGATTAGTTTTCCGCAATAAATCAGCGTTCGTTGGGCTTGGGCATAATTTGCCGCCGCAAAAAAGAGTCCCGCAAAAAGCAAACGTTTTCTCATGAATAATTGGGTCGTTAGGTTTACTGTAATCCATATTTTACCTAAATAAAGCATTTTTTCTTCTCAAATGGAAACGGGGGATCTGCTTTTCTCTAAAGTAGTAGGTTGGTATTGCCCATAAAAAAACTCCCCAGCCGTGTTGCCACGACTAGGGAATCAAATAATTGTATACTAAACCGTAATATTATCACTACTGAGTTATTCAGGATAGCCCGGGTTCTGTGGTTTCAGATTCGGGTTGTTTAGCATTTCCTGTTTACCAAGTGGCAATAACAAGTGTTTTGATTGCAGGGGCCGGTTAGAACTCAAGTTCACGTGTCCCACAAAGTTGTCAAATCCTTTGGTTTTTTCGTTGAACACTTTGCGAAGACGAACCATGTCAAACCAAGTGATTTGCTCATAACACAGCTCATACCAACGCTCTTTCCAAACGGCTTCGCGGAAAGAATTTTGGGTATAAGTACCAAGAGCAGGCGTAGTGAGTTGCGCTCGGTCACGGATGCGCTTGAAGGCATTATAGGCTTCCTGTGTAGGTCCACCCACTTCGTTTTGGGCTTCGGCAAAGAGCAATAACACCTCTGCATACCGAATTTGGGGTACATTGAGGTTGTTTGCGCGTGAGCCTGGTACCCCAGCAGTACCGTTTGCCACTCTGTTGAAATGCTTGAAAATATAAGGTGCTCCTAAATCAAAACGAGCGCCGCTACCGTTGGTAAAATAGGTAGTGTAGAAATACCCTTCTTGGTCTTTGGCACGCAAATCGCCTGCCTCATACGAATTATAGAATGCCAAGGTAGGTACTGTACTTCCTGTTCCACCTGGACCGTTGAAAGTTACAGGCTTAAAGTTAGGAAACATATTACCCATCGGATTTTGCTCCACAACGGCATTGTATTGCAGCATAAAAAGGTGCTCTACGCGGTTTTTCAAACTCTCCCGACGCGTGTCTTCGTAAGTAGGAAACAAGTTGATTGTTCCGGGATTGGCATTGGCATAGTCTATCACTTCTTTGGCTTTGTCGGCGGCCAACTTATAGTGTGACGCCCCTTTGCTGAGAGGGAAACCTGCCATGGTCAAGTATACGCGTGCAAGCTGCGCTTTAACAGCTGCCAAATTGACCCGTCCACTTTGATCCATCCATGGTAAACCAGCGGCTTCTGCTGCAAGTAAGTCTTCTACAATCAGTTTGTAAATATCTTCTTGTGGCGAGCGCTTAGGGAAAAAATCTTCCGAGCTAGCCGTTTGTGGATTGGTAATCAGTGGAATATCGCCCCACAAACGCACTGCAGTAAAGTAGGCGTATGCACGTAGAAACCTTGCCTCTCCCAAAATTTTCTTCTTTTGTACTTCAGGCATGGGTGTAATGGGCGGCACTTTGGCAATCACCTGATTGGCTTGTGCGATGATTTTAAACAAACCATTCCAATAATTGACTACGTGTACAGTATTGCCATCGTGCACTAAGCCATACAGGTTGTTCAAGTCTGAATTTTGGGCAGTTTCGGTGGTAGAAGTACCCGTCATGGCCTCCAGTAGCTGCCAGTTAGAAGAAAATATACCTGCTCCTCCACCCATAAAACGTAAATCGGCATACACCGAAGCGAGCGCTGCCTCAGCGTGGTCGGGAATGGTGTAAAAGCTTTCGGGTGTTAGGTTAGAAGGCGCTTGCTCCGCCAAAAAGTCGGTACAGCCTGTGTAGCCCAGTAGAAAAGAGGCCATCAGTGCTGTTTTTCCTATATTTTTAAATAGTTGCATTTTCTAATTGATTTAGATGTAAAACAGTGATGAATTAAAGCCCCACCTGTAATCCGATCATGAAAGTAGTGGGTTTAGGATAGTTGTGCCAAATCATACCTTGCGAAAACGCACTGTTGGCATTTCCTTGA
>JAIXPV010000756.1 GCA_027486105.1 Runella sp.
CCCAAATCGCGATTCCCAGAACGGCAGGTTCGGGTACAATTCCTTTTACCAACATCGGTGAAGTACAAAACCGTGGCTTTGATATTGGCCTTAACTTCCGGGATAAAAAAGGGGATTTCCGGTATCAGGTAGGCGTGAATTTTGGGCACTACAAAAACGAAGTAAAAAAATTGAATGATGATCCCAACGCTACTGTATTTGGTTTCACCACACGTTTGCCTGCTATCTCGGCTACCAAAGCGGGCTTGCCAATAGCCAGCTACTATGGATACATCGTCGATGGTGTTATCAAGGATAAAGCAGAAGCCGATGCCGCTCCTAAATTCGGAACTTATACCCGTGAAGGTACTTTCAAGTTTAGAGATATCAACGGTGACGGTATCATTACAGCTGCCGACCGTACTATCATGGGAAATCCACACCCTGACTTTACGTATGGTATCAACGTAAATCTTGGCTATAAAAACTGGGATTTGACAATGTTTGGGCAAGGTGTACAAGGTAACCAGATTTTCAACTATGTGAGGTACTGGACAGACTTCAACGTATTCCAAGGCAACAGATCGAAGGATATGCTCTATAATTCGTGGAAGAAACCAGGGGATGATGCCAAATTGCCTCGCTTAAATTCGGGAGATGCGATCAGTCAGCAGGTTTCTTCTTACTTCCTTGAAGATGGTTCGTACTTGCGCCTGAAAAACATTCAGTTGACCTACACCCTACCTTCTTCGCTCTTGAAAAAGGCAGGGTTGGCTTCGGCACAGGTGTATGTTCAGGGGCAGAACATTTTGACCCTTACAAAGTATTCAGGGCTTGATCCTGACATCAACTTGAGAAGATCAGGTAATGATAATCAGGATATCCACATGGGTATTGATGAAGGAGCTTACCCCGTGGCAAAGTCGTACATCGTTGGATTGCGTTTTGGTTTTTAATCTTAGTTGACAATCATTATTCTTGAATCATACAATGAAAAAAATAATCTCATTACTAGTCTTGGTCGGTTTGAGTTTCTCATGTTCTGAGAGCTTCTTTGACCTAAAGCCTCAGGGGCGTGCTTCTTTGGAGCAGTTAAGTAATAAAAATGGAGTAAATGCCTTATTGATAGGAGCTTATTCGCTTCTAGATGGAGTTGGCGCAGGAAATACAGGGCGGCAATCGACGATATCCAACTATGTGTTTGGTGGAATCAGCAGCGACGACGCCGTCAAAGGCACCGATGCTGGAGACCAGCCAGAGCAGTCGTTTATTGAACAATACAACTGGCTTTCTGACAACACTTATTTCCTTGGAAAATGGTGGCACTCTTACGACGGTGTGGCCCGTTGCAACGAAGTGATTCAAATCGTGAGCAGCGCAGCCGTAAAAGATATGACCGAGGCTGAAAAAACGCAGGTCATTGCAGAGGCACGTTTTTTGAGAGGGCACTACCATTTTGAAGCCAAAAAAATGTGGAATAAAGTGCCGTTTATCGACGAGAAAATCTACGTTTCTTCTGATCCCAACTCCACAAAAGTACCCAATTCCGAAGATATTTGGCCTAAAATCGAAGCTGATTTTGACTTCGCTGCCAAAAATCTTCCTGCCGTTCAGGCTCAAAAAGGCCGGGCTACGCAGTGGGCTGCTAAATCGTATTTGGCTAAAGCCATGATTTTTCAGAAAAAATGGGCCGCCGCAAAAACGTTGTTGGAAGATGTTTTGAAAAATTCAGGCAAGAAGTTGGTCGCTAATTACCACGACAATTACAGAACGGCTGGTAACAATAACAGCGAGTCAATTTTTGAAGTACAATTTTCGGTAAATGATGGTACTACTGGTAACAATGGAAACGCTGGGGATAACCTAAACTGGCCGTATTCGGCAACGGCTCCTGGCCGTGGATGCTGCGGGTTTTATCAGCCTTCACACAACTTGGTAAATGCTTTTAAAACCGAAAACGGCTTGCCAATGATTGGAGCTGCTGCCGACGGTACACTGGATACGTACAATAAAGTTGATCTACCAAACGATCAGGGAATTGTGGCTTCTACGGCTTTTACCCTTGACAAATCTGTTCCCGTTGACCCACGTTTGGACTGGACGGTGGGGCGTCGAGGTGTCAATTTCCTTGATTGGGGCCCAATGCCTGGTTCAACTTGGATTCGTGACCAAGCCTATGCTGGACCGTTTACTGGTAAAAAATGGATGTATTACTTGTCGGAAGAAAACAGCACTACGCACTCAACAAGCAAACGTAACGTAAACAATAACTACCGTTTGTTGAAATTATCGCACGTTATTTTGTGGCTGGCAGAATGCGAAGTAGAATTAGGTAACTTGGCGGCCGCCGAAGGTTACGTCAATCAAATTCGCTTGCGTGCTAAAAATGGGTCGGTTCAGGATGCTTCTGTGACGTATCAGGTTGATGCATATCCTTCGGGTACTTTTGCCGCCAAAGGCGCTGATTACGCACGCAACGCCGTTCGGATGGAGCAACGTCTGGAATTTGCGATGGAAGGCCACCGTTTCTTTGACTTGGTTCGTTGGGGCATTGCCGAAAAAGTACTGAACAAATACGCTGCTGAAGAATCAGTACCAGGTACTGAGCCGTCTGGGCGTAAGTTCAATAAACGTGGTTATATGGCTGGAAAAGTATTCACTTCTAAAAATAACTACTACCCGATTCCTCAGGATGAAATTCTGAACAGCCAAAAAGATGGTAAGCCTACATTGATCCAGAATACAGGGTATTAACCCATTTCTTTTTCATTATAAAAAAGCTCCTCAGTTCGCTGTGGGGCTTTTTTTTTATGATGAAAAGACTGAAAAGAACTTGGTTTTAGATTACTATTTAAACCATTGAACGGTATGTTTTTCTAAGAAAAGAATTGCCAAAAAATCAGCGTCAACTGAGATTTTAATGAATGTGTTATCCTAAACAATATAAAATATGAAAGCTGATACGAGATTTGTAATATTATTAGTTACGGGATTGCTGATTTACCTGCTTTCGGGATGCGTAGTAAGCCCTCGTCCTGTGGTGGTTCGTCCTGCTCCGCCTGCTCCTCGTGTCGAGGTGATTCCTCGCAAGCCGTCCCCTCGCCATGTATGGGTACCTGGGGAGCATCGTTGGCGTAAAAATCACTATGTATGGATTCCAGGTCATTACCGACGAGTCAGATAATAACAAAAAAACTCCGCTACGTGGCGGAGTTTTTTGTCGAAAGCAATCGGTACAATTGGTTATA
>JAIXPV010000612.1 GCA_027486105.1 Runella sp.
GTAAGTTCAACTTTGCTGAGCATGGGGGCATCATGTTCAAAATCTAATATTGAATTTAATCAGTGGACTATAGACCTATTTCTCAACTCAAATACAATGAATAGATGAACGACGAAGCTCTTTTTTGGCTTGAGGGCCTATTGATTTTCTTCATAATTTTGGTTACTCCTGCTCTAGCCTTATGGAAATTATTTCCATTTTGTAAAATTGTATTAACTCGATTCCTTAAATACTTATCAAAACTGCACTAACTACTCCAAAAAAGAAACAAGTATATTTCTTCTTTTCCTTGTTTCATTTCGTGTGATGACTGTTATCTTTTCGTCCTATTTTCCCCAATATTTAAAAAGCATAAATAAATGCCTTCATTAAAAAAAGTACTAATAAAAATCCCTCATTTACTCCATACGAACCTGGTTGGCCGTAGTTTAAAACTACGACCCAGAAAATAACAAAGTGTTTGTAACACGGTTAGTGCCAACCTGTTTCCTTTTATGCACCCAATCGAGCGAACTTGAACTCTTTCAGAGTGACAAAAAATAGTAGTTTACTTCCGAATAATGTGCCTGCTTCTACCCTTTGATTTGGCCACTAAAAAAGCCCTCGTTTTCACGAAGGCTTTTAGATGCTTGTCAATATGACAAATTGTTAACGGCTCAAATACAAATTCCGCTCTCCGTATATTTTTTGGAAGAATTCATCTTCGAGGCTATCAATAAAGTAAATGCCTTCTCCCGTAGATTTCATCTCTGGCCCTAATTCTTTGTTTACGTTCGGGAATTTATTGAACGAGAAAACTGGAATCTTGATGGCCCAACCTTTCTTAGTGGGTTTGAAGTTGATGTCTTTCACTTGCTTGTCGCCGAGCATGAACTTCGTCGCGTAGTTTACATACGGTTCTTGGTAGGCTTTGCAGATAAACGGCACCGTACGGGATGCGCGCGGGTTGGCTTCGATCACGTACACCACGCCGTTTTTAACCGCAAATTGCATGTTAATCAGCCCTTTCACTTTCATAGCCTTGGCTACTTTCACAGTGATTTCTTCGATTTGGCGGATTTCGTCGGGGGTCAAATCAAACGGTGGGAGGGTAGCGTGTGAGTCGCCTGAGTGGATACCCGCAGGCTCGATGTGCTCCATTACCCCGATGATGTACGCATCCTCTCCGTCGCAAATTGCGTCAGATTCGGCTTCGATGGCGTTTTCGAGGTAGTGGTCGAGGAGGATGTTGTTGTCAGGAATATCGTTCAGGATTTTCACCACGTGTTGCTCCAATTCCTGCTCGTTGATGACAATCTTCATGCTTTGTCCCCCCAATACGTAGCTCGGACGAACCAACAGCGGGAAGCCCAATTTTTTGCCGATTTCGGCGGCAGCATCAGCCGTACGCACGGTGTCAAATTGCGGATAAGGAATGTCTAAGTCTCTCAACAGCGCCGAGAAACGACCGCGATCTTCGGCCAAATCGAGGGTATTAAAGCTGCTACCGATGATTTTGATGCCGTACTGATGGAGTTTTTCGGCAATTTTTAGTGCGGTTTGTCCACCCAACTGCACAATCACGCCTTCGGGTTTTTCGTGCATGATGATGGCATGAACGTGTTCCCAGAAAACGGGTTCAAAGTATAATTTATCCGAAATATCGGGGTCGGTTGATACCGTTTCGGGGTTACAGTTGATCATAATGGTCTCGTAACCAGCCTCTTTGGCTGCCAATACCCCGTGTACGCATGAGTAATCAAACTCGATTCCTTGTCCGATACGGTTAGGCCCAGAACCCAACACGACCACTTTTTTACGGTCAGAAACGATGGACTCGTTCTCAGGCTCATCTTGCGATACGCTGAAGGTAGAGTAGTAATAAGGAGTTTTGGCTTCAAACTCAGCCGCGCAGGTATCTACGCACTTAAACACACGCTTGATGTGGTGGTCTTGGCGATATTTATAAACGCGGCTTTCTTTTACGCCCAGAAGGTGGGCAATTTGGCGGTCAGCGTAGCCTTTCTGCTTGGCCGTAAGCGCCAAACTTGGGGGAAGGTCTTCCAAATCGTATTGTTGAATTTGTTTTTCCAACTCCACCAGTTCTTCTATTTGATGTAAAAACCAAGGGTCAATTTTGGTCAAATTTTGAATGGTTTTGAACGAAAGACCTACTTTGAAAGCATCGTAGATGTGGAAAAGTCGGTTCCAGCTTGGATGCGCCAAACTTTGCTTGATGGTGGCTACGTCGGTCAATTCTTTACCGTCTGCTCCAAGTCCGTTGCGGCGTATTTCGAGTGATTGACAAGCTTTTTGGAGGGCCTCTTGAAAATTACGCCCGATACCCATGGCTTCACCGACGGATTTCATCTGCAATCCCAACGAACGGTCGGCGCCAGGGAATTTATCAAAGTTCCAACGTGGTACTTTTACAATGACGTAGTCGATAGTGGGCTCAAAGAAGGCTGATGTGCTGCCCGTAATCGGGTTGATGAGCTCATCAAGGTTATACCCAATGGCCATTTTTGCTGCAATCTTGGCAATCGGATAACCCGTTGCTTTGGAGGCCAAGGCTGATGACCGCGATACGCGCGGGTTGATTTCAATGACGATGATCTCGTCGGTTTCGGGGTTGACCGAAAACTGAATGTTACAACCACCCGCAAATTTACCGATGCCGTTCATGGTCAGAATGGCCAAATCGCGCATTTTTTGGTAGAGTGTATCGGGCAGGGTCATGGCAGGGGCCACGGTCACGCTGTCGCCGGTATGAATACCCATTGGGTCGAAGTTCTCAATCGAACAAACGATGATGAGGTTGCCTTTGCCGTCGCGCAGCAACTCCAATTCGTATTCTTTCCAACCCATGATGCTTTGTTCTACCAACACTTCA
>JAIXPV010000386.1 GCA_027486105.1 Runella sp.
AGCCAAGTCCAAAACTCACGGCATTGGTAACCAGTCCCATCAGGAAACTTTTTGACCAATTTATCTTCCATAAACTTCTTATCCACAGGCTTTCCACGAGTGCAACGAGTAGTTCTAAAAAATAAATATTACCCCCAAATTGATAATAATAGTAAATAAGAAACGTCCAAGTAGATACATTAATCAGGACACCTAGCCCAACAATAGATGTCAGGCGGTCATTACGACGCAAAAACAGCCAGAGGATGGGAATTTCAACAAGCCACGTTTTGAGAAGATGAACCCACATATTAGTGCTTTTGGCGGGCTCGGCGATACCGCACAAACAACAAAACGGCAATTGACAAAACACCCACCAATAATAATACATCAGAAACTGGTGAGCCAGTTGGCGTTTGTACGAGGTCTGCAAAAGCAACGCTAGATGAAGCCATCAAAAAGAGAAATAAAGGAAGCTTTTTCATAAAGGATAGTTAGGGTAAATATTTAATAACCAATACATTAAAAGCATATACATCACCAAATTAAGGCTTGTTTCGAGTGCGACGATAGCGGATATAAAATAACGCTGCTACCGCCACCACTCCCGCTACTAACAACAATTCCGTACTATTATCATCGGATTGACTCGATTGATTATAGTTCCCAACCTCATCAGCCCAAACCGACGATACCATGAATTGCGCGACCAGAAAAAACAACTTTTTCATGAATTGTAAAGGGTTTTATGAAGTTTGAACGCGTAGAAATACAATCCCCAAACACACAGTCCTAATAAGATTAATTGAGGTAAAAAATAAATCTCTGACATCAATGAAGAATAAGGAATGACTCCCCCTAAAGCAATAGCCAGACCAAACGTTGCCCCACTGATAGTCGCGGGCAGTTTTGGAAAAATCCGTTGCAAAGCCGTCACGCTCACCGGTGTAACCGATTGTAATAAACCTGTTCCGAGCATTAACCAAAATAATTTCCGATACCCCCACGACAACGCAGGAACCGCAATTGCCAAGGCAGTCAGCGTATACAATCTCGCTCCAATGCGGTCAGCCAACCAGCCTCCTGCCAGTTTTCCGATCATGGCGGCCAAGGCAGTATAAAATAGCCATTCGTATTGATGCGTGTATAATAGTTGAACAAAATTCCAGACCGCTGACCGCAGGGCAATGGCCGCCAACAATAAAATCATGAGATAATCGTGCGTATCGAGAAGCGGTTGCTCTTTCAATTTCGTATACTTTTTTTCAGCGTCAGGGAATTTTGCCCAGCCCAAAAACAACATCACCAAGGCTAAGCCCGCCATCAGAAAATACATAACCCACTCCCAATGAAGGGCCGCCGCCCATCCGCCCAATGCCAACCCCAAAACCCCCAATGCCGAAAACATCCCCACAAAAACCGACTTTTTGGGGAAACTCATCAACGTTGTACCGCCGCCAGCCACGTGAAAAAAAGCCGAACTAATGCCCGCCAACGCCGTAAAAAACCAAACATTTGTGGTTGAAAACAGAAGGGCACCTATCATGGTCGCCAATGAAATCACCGAAGCAATCCGAAACTGACCGATTCGGTCTAGCCATATACCCGCGGGAAGTTGAGCGCCAAAAGCCAATACATTGTAGAGCATCACAACTCCTGCAATCTGCCCAAAATCGGCCCGATGCGCCAAGCCCCCCATCAAATATCCTGCCGCCGCATCCGAAAAACCATGCCCAAGCCCTAAGGCAAAAACCGTAGGTTGATAATGTTGAAAAAGAACGTTTTTGGGGACGAAAAACATGGGTTTAGGCTAAGTTTTACTTTGGGCATCAAGTTGTTATCAAATATCACATAATTGCTCAATTTAAGCAAATTTACCTAACTGAAATGCACGGCTTAAACCATTTGCCTTCGTGCTTTTTATTGAGAAACTCTGCCACTAAAACTCCCCGCTGAGGCATCCAGAATTACCTAGATTTTAGCTATAGAAAAACCTGTATATTTGGGTTATCGGCTTGGGAATGATTATACTTTGTACTTATTTCCCCTATTCTACAATCAATATAAGTCGATGAAGAAATGTTTGTTCTGCCTTTGGTGTATGTGCTTTTCGGCCCACGCCCAGAAAACCGATTCTTTGCTACGAGTATTGGCAAAAACAGCGAGAGTTTTTTTGAGAAACAATCACAGGTAAATCAACTGCTTAACAAAGCGTTACAACTTTTTATTGAAAACAAAGATAAAGTCTGGCAGGGCTTGGCTGATTGACAGTAAGCTCACAAGAGGCACCAAAGTTACGGTTGAAATACCCGTTTAAACCAATTTATGCCTGACGGCGTACTTTAAATCGGGAAATTTATCCCGGACCTGTAGTGTAAGCGCTACGCCAGTGAGATAAGGCATACTTAAATCAGTCACCAAAATATCTACCTCGTGGGTCTCCAAAAAGCCCATTACTTTGCGACTATCGTTGAGCGTACCAACAACCTCCATATCAGGAAGGGTTGAAAAATGCATCGAAAGGCTATCCAATACAATCTGGTGGTCGTCGGTAATGATTACACCAATAGACATTTTTCATCAAACGTTAGGGTTATTCAAATGCAAAAGAAGATTTCGGTAAACCCAAAACCTTGATTTCAAAATGGTTCCTTCTTTGCCGAACCACTTTAAAACCCTAATTTTACAGCCTTTAATTTATTTTGTCGTTCTGAAAGAACTTAAAATTACGTCTAAAAATGTTTTAGAGGCATACAGCACGGCAATTAAAATAATCACTACTAATAATTATAAACGTGGGTCCGATACAGATTAAACAGATTCTTTCAGAAGCCAACGTCGGCAGCGAAGTCGTTGTCAAAGGCTGGGTACGTACCAAACGCGAGAGCAAAAACGCCATTTTTATTGCCCTCAACGACGGTTCTACCATTCATAATATCCAAGCCGTAGCCGAGCCAGGCCAAATCAATGAGGAAACACTCAAGTTGATAACAACGGGCTCGTGCCTGAAAGTAACGGGAAATTTGGTTGAGTCCGTTGGCTCAGGGCAAACCGTGGAGGTGAAACTCACCAACGTACTCGTGTATGGCACAGCCGATCCAGACGTGTATCCGTTACAACCCAAAAAGCATTCGCTTGAATTTTTGCGGGAAATTGCACACCTGCGCCCGCGAACCAATACCTTCAGCGCTATTCTTCGCATTCGTCATGCGTTGGCGTTTGCTGTGCATAAATATTACAACGACAACGGTTTTTATTACCTGCACACGCCCATCATCACTGCATCGGACGCCGAAGGGGCGGGAGAAATGTTCCGCGTAACCACCTTAGACTTGAATAAATTGCCACGTACCGACGAAGGAAACATTGATTTCAAAGAAGATTTCTTCGGACGTGAAACCAACCTGACCGTTTCAGGACAATTGGAAGGGGAATTGGGTGCCATGGCATTGTCTAAAATTTATACTTTTGGGCCCACCTTCCGCGCCGAAAACTCCAACACTACGCGCCATTTGGCTGAGTTTTGGATGATTGAGCCCGAAATGGCTTTCTTCGAACTAGAAGACAACATGAACTTGGCAGAAGATTTTGTAAAATACGTTATCCGTTACGCCCTCGAAAACTGCGCAGATGATTTGAATTTCTTACAAAAGCGCCTCGAAGAAGAAGAAAAATCAAAACCTCAAAACGAGCGTTCTTTGCCTCTGTTGGAAAAACTTCGTTTTGTGGTTGAAAATGCGTTTGAGCGCATTACTTACACCGAAGCGATTGATATTTTGATGAAATCCAAGCCGTTTAAAGAGAAAAAATTTCAGTACGAAGTGGCATGGGGCGTTGATTTGCAATCAGAACATGAACGGTTTTTGGTCGAAAAACACTTCAAGAAACCCGTCATTCTGACCAATTATCCACGAGCCATCAAGTCGTTTTACATGAAGCAAAACGAGCCCAACGCCCACGAACCTGGCCCCACTGTACGTGCAATGGACGTGTTGTTTCCGGGCATCGGTGAAATCATAGGCGGCTCGCAGCGCGAAGAAAACTACGATAAGTTAATCACCCGTATGCATGAAGTTGGCATTGAGCCAGAATCAATGTGGTGGTTTTTGGAAACCCGCAAATTTGGAACCGCTCCACACTCTGGTTTCGGCCTTGGCTTCGAGCGTTTGATTCTGTTTGTGACGGGCATGACCAACATCCGTGACGTGATTCCATTTCCACGCACGCCAAAATCGGCGGAGTTTTAGGCAAAACTTTCGAGAAGTTATTGATAAACAAAAAGCACTTTCGTTAAGAGGGTGCTTTTTTAGTTATTTTTGCCAACAACAAACCAAATACCCTTATGCTTGACAACAAAAACGAGCCCGAACAGCAAATCAACGTCGAAATTTCGGAAGAAATGGCCGAAGGTGTCTACTCAAACTTGGCTATGATCGCCCATTCAAACAGTGAATTTATCTTGGATTTTATTCGCATGATGCCTGGCGTTCCTAAAGCCAAAGTAAAAGCTCGGGTTATTTTGACGCCCGAGCACGCCAAGCGCTTGTTGGCCGCCCTCAAAGATAACATCCGTAAGTATGAAGAAAACTACGGTGATATTCGTCATTCAGAAGACCCTGACATTCCTTTTATGAACTTCGGAGGGCCGATCGGTGAAGCCTAGCATCAAACACCCACAGATTTTTATTGAATACGATTACTCTGAATTATGATCGGGTACAATCCTAAAGATTGGTGGAAACTGATTTTTGCTTTTCACCGCAGTGATACATTTCGGTTTTTACTGCCAGGGATTGCCGGCGTAGCCGCATACACGGGAGTGGTGGCTTATGTTGAAAACGATGTGTTTCATGCATCTTTCAAAAACACGACCGTTGTTCACTCTTTGGTAGGTTTTGTGCTTTCGATGTTGCTTGTTTTTCGTACTAATACCGCCTACGAGCGTTGGTGGGAAGGGCGTAAATTATGGGGGAGCTTTGTTAATAACTCCCGCAATTTGGCCCTCAAATTAAACACGATTTTACCCAAAGAGAGCACCGAAAGAGAAACACTAAGGGTATTGATTATCAATTATATATTTGCTGCCAAGGAGCATTTACGTAAGGGCGTTCATATCAAAAAGCTCGCCCAAACTGGCCCTTATGATGCTGATTTCTATCAACAAAAAAAGCATGTACCCAATCAAATCATGGGGGCTATTTATCAGGAAATCAATACCCTGTATCATAACCAAAATATTACTGGTGACCAGCTCATTGTTTTGAATTCCGAACTTCAATCATTCACCGACAATCTAGGCGGTTGTGAGCGCATCAAACGGACACCGATTCCTTATGCTTACAGTCTCTTTTTAAAAAAAGTGATTTTTCTGTACGTTTTTACGATGCCCATCGGTTTTGTGATTGAATTTAAATATTGGGCAATACCTATCGTTGCCATTATTTTCTACGTTTTTGCCAGCATTGAGGTCATTGCCGAAGAAATCGAAGATCCTTTCGGAACAGATGCCAATGATTTACCGACAGATATTATTTACGAAACCATCAAAGACAATCTTGAAGAGATACTTTAATTCCGTTTTTCAAGGTTTTTATGGCTTACTATTTCGCAAACTTGCAGGGTTTTGTACCTTTGCAAAACTTTCTTAGTGCTTCTGACTATGTCACAACTTTCTGTACGGCACCTTTTGGGCATCAAAAACCTCACCGAATCAGATATTTACAGTATTTTAGATACCGCTGCTCAGTTTAAAGATGTCATCAATCGTCCAATCAAAAAAGTACCTTCTCTACGAGATGTAACCATCGCCAACGTTTTTTTTGAAAATTCTACCCGGACACGACTGTCGTTTGAACTAGCTGAAAAAAGGCTTTCTGCCGATGTTGTCAATTTTTCCGCTTCGGGCAGTTCTGTCAAAAAAGGGGAGACGCTTTTGGATACCGTTAACAACATTTTGGCCATGAAAGTCGACATGATTGTCATGCGGCACAGCAGCCCAGGCGCGCCCCATTCTTTGTCGCAACGGATTCCTGCCACCGTAGTCAATGCTGGCGACGGAACGCACGAACACCCTACGCAAGCATTGTTGGACGCATTTTCTATTCGAGAAAAAATTGGAGATTTGGCTGGCAAAAAAATCGCCATCATCGGTGATATTCTGCATTCACGCGTGGCATTGTCCAATATTTTCTGCCTTATCAAATTAGGTGCAGAAGTGCGAGTGTGTGGACCTACAACGCTCATACCCAAACATATATCTTCATTAGGGGTGCAGGTAAGTCACAACGTCAAAGAAACCCTTCAGTGGTGTGACGTGGCCAACGTACTGCGTATTCAGCTCGAACGCTTACAGGTAAAATACTTTCCGAGCCTACGGGAATATTCGTTGTATTTTGGCATTAACAAAAAAATGCTGGATGAACTCGACCACGAAATTCTGCTGATGCACCCAGGGCCTATCAATCGGGGCGTAGAACTTACTTCTGATGCGGCCGATTCCCGCCAAAGCATTATCTTAAATCAGGTTGAAAACGGAGTAGCTGTAAGAATGGCAGTGCTTTATCTATTGGCGCAACAATAGTTGTTGCAGCCCAGATAAAACCTATGCGCATGAAAAAGTTCTTTTTCAGCTTCGTTTGCTGCATTCTTTGGGCAAATTGGTGCTTGGCTCAGTCCACAACCTACTGCAATCCTATCAATTTAGATTATGGGTTTACCCCCATTCCCAACTTTTCCGAAGCGGGTCGCCATCGCGCGACTGCCGACCCGCTGATTGTCAATTTCAAAGGGAAATACTTCTTGTTTTCTACCAATCAATGGGGCTATTGGTGGAGCGATGATCTCTCAAAATGGAATTTTGTAAGTCGGAAATTCCTGTTGCCACACAACAAAGTCTACGACGAACTTTGCGCCCCTGCCGCTTGGGTTATGGGCGACACACTGTACGTAATCGGCTCCACGCACACCAAAGAGTTTGCCATTTGGAAAAGTACAAATCCTACCGTTGACGATTGGAAAATTGCCGTACCAGCTTTTGAAGGTGCCGCTTGGGATCCTGCATTTTTGTACGACGACGACAAGCGGCTCTATTTGTACTACGGCTCCAGCAATACGTATCCACTTTATGGTTGGGAAATCAACCCAAAAACGTTGCAACCCATTGGCGAACGTAAAGAACTGGTGCGCCTTCACGATGACCAACACGGTTGGGAACGTTTTGGGGATTACAACGACAATATTTTTCTAAAACCCTTTATCGAAGGTGCTTGGGTAGATAAACATAACGGTAAATACTACTTTCAATACGGCGCGCCAGGTACAGAATTCAATGGCTATGCCGATGGAGTTTACATTTCAGATAAACCCCTTGGGCCTTTTACGTATCAAAAACACAATCCTTTTTGCTACAAACCAGGCGGTTTCATCAGAGGAGCTGGCCATGGAGGGAGTTTCAAGGACAATTTTGAAAACTGGTGGCACATTACAACGGGTGTGGTAACGGTCAAAAATAACTTTGAACGGCGTTTGGTTTTGTTTCCAACGGGTTTTGATAAAGAGGGTATTATGTATTCAAACACCACCTTTGGCGATTATCCCCATACATTGCCCAATGGTAAGACCGACCACTTAAAAAGTCGTTTTACGGGTTGGATGTTGCTCAATTATAATAAACCAGTGCAGGTTTCTTCCTCGTTGAGTGGTTTTACGGCCAATTATGCCGTTGACGAAGACATCAAGACCTATTGGAGCGCCACTACCGCTAACAAAGGTGAGTGGATTCAGAGCGACTTGGGCGCGATTTCTACCGTCAATGCCATTCAGATTAACTATGCTGATCAGGATGTAGATTCGATGTATTTAGGCAAATTCAACAACATTTATCATCAATATCGGCTTTGGTACTCATTAGACGGTAAAAAATGGCAAGTTCTGATTGATCAAAGCCAAAACCGTACCGATGTTCCACATGATTATATTGAACTGCCCAAACCCGTTGAAACCCGTTTTATCAAACTGGAAAATATTCACATGGCCACGGGCAAATTTGCCATCAGTGGTTTGCGCATATTTGGTAAAGGAAAAGTAACTGTACCAAAATCAATAAAAGGATTTATTGTTTTGCGGCAGGAGGATGATAAGCGCAACGCATGGCTGAAATGGTACCCTGAGAGTGGTGCACAGGGATATAATATTCATTTTGGCATAGCACCCGATAAACTGTATAGCAGCATTATGGTGTACGGCAAGAATGAGTATTACTTAAAAGCCATGGATAAGAGTACCACGTACTACTTTTCAATCGAGCCTTTTAATGAAAATGGCGTAGGTCAGCGAACGGATGTGCTGAAGGTGGAGTAATCTGTTGTGGAAAGACTTGAAAAGTTTTTAAACATTCCAAGTCTGAAATAAACCTTCCCGATAGCTTTGAAACTTTCGGGAAGGTGAGTAAGTACTAACTACGCCGAATTCCGCGCGGCATTGATGATACCAAACATGGCACGCATCACCAACTTGCTGTAGACATCCACTTCTGCCGAAGGCAAATCTGCCGATTGAAGTTTTTGAAGCGCATACTGTTGAATCGTCATCAGCGGTAATACAATACGCTCCCGAACAATGATGGACTCTTTTGTCACAGGATTTTGATTCATCAATTCTTTTTCGCCCGAAAACTCCAGCATCAGATTGATGCTACGCTCGTATTCTTCAAACATCATGTTCCAGAGCGTGCTAAATTCAGGGTTTTCCTTGAGGTATTTCGTAGCTGGATAATACGCCTTCATCAATGACTGCATAGAGTTTTCGACGAGCGTTCGTACAAAAAGTGAACGCTTGTACAACTTCTTCAACGCATCCATTTTGCCGTTTTTCTTCAATGTTTCGAGTGCCGAACCAAATCCGTAGAAACCAGGCACGTTTTGTTTCATTTGCGCCCATGAACCTACGAATGGAATGGCCCGCAAATCCTCAAATTTGAGTCCGCCGCCACTGCCGCGCTTGTCAGGGCGGCTCCCAATTTTAGTTTGTCCATAAAAACGAAGCGGCGTTATTTTCTCCAAATACGGCACAAAAGTCTTATGGTTTTTCAATCCTAAATAGGCTTCATATGCTACGTTGGCCAATTCTTCCATTAGGGCCTTATCGGCATCTGAAAGCTGGTCTTTAGTATTTTTAGCCATAAAAAGGTGATTTTCAAGCCCCGCCGTAAACAATCGCTCCAGATTGTACATGGCCGTTGTAACAGTTCCATAATTTGAACTAATAGTTTGTCCCTGAACGGTTAACTGGATTTCTTTGTCTTCGATATCTTTCCCCAACGACGCATAGAACGCGTGGTTGTTTCCGCCCCCACGGCCTGGAGGGCCTCCGCGACCGTCAAAGAAGGTAACTTTGACGTCGTATTCACGCGATATTTTGGTCAATTGTTCTTTGGCCGTAAAAATTGACCAGTTAGCGCGCAGGTAGCCGCCGTCTTTGGTTCCGTCCGAAAACCCCACCATGATGGTTTGCTGATTGCCGCGTCGGGCCAAATGTTCGCGGTAATATTTATTTTCGAACAATTGCTTCATTACATCGGCTGCACCAGCCAAATCGTCGACGGTTTCAAACAACGGAACAATGTCAACGCCGATTTCTGTCGTTTTCCAGACGTTTTTCATCAACGCCAATACTTCAACCACGTTTAAGGCACTAGCGCAGTTACTGATTACATACCGATGAGCCCCAGATTCTCCATTGCGGCGTTGTATTTCACGAATCGCCAACATCGAGCCGTAAATATCCTGCGTGATAGGGTCATGGAAATCCGCCTCTGTCAACTCTACTTGCAACGAAAGTAAAAAGTCTATTTTACGTTTTTCGTCCCAACTTTGATAGTCGGTATACGTAAATACAGGTACCTGTTTCTCAATTTTGGTCAATACTTCCTCCCACGCCAATGAATGTTTAGGGCTAACTTGACGAATGTCCAGACTGGCAAAGAAGAATCCAAATAGTTTAATTTTTAAAATAGTATCATCCAATGAATCTACAAAAAAGCTATCGTGATGTTTTACCAGAACTTCTCTGGCCTGCTGTAAATCACTGAGCAATTCTTCGGCAGTAGCGTAATGTTCTTGCTCAGGATAATAGATGGCATTATTAACTTTTCTCTCTGCGGTAGCAATGAAATCCTCTACACCATCAAACGTTAACCGACGCTTCAGGTACTTTATATCGCGCCAATAACATTTAAGCAAAATCTGGCGCAGGCGATCGGCCACTTGCAAAGTCACATCAGAAGTAACAAACGGGTTACCGTCACGGTCTCCGCCAGGCCAAAATCCTAATCTAAAAAGCTCAGTGTGCTGCCATTTATTGATGGGGAAATTAAGCCCTTTCAATAATTTTTTCATGATGGCTGGAATCGCTTCGTAGAATACATTCTCCAAGAACCATCCCAATGTCAGGGCTTCATCAAAAGGGGTCGGTTTATTTTTATTAATAAACCCTGTTTTTCCCAATTGAAGGAGCAAATTATTGACCGTTACAAAATCATTCTCTTTGATGGCTTCTTCTAAATCAGTGATGATGCCCAATACTTTCCCTGGATAAAATTGGGTAGGGTGGGCCGTCAAAACGATTCGTACGCAAAAATCATCCAATTTTTTGAGCAGCTTTTCACGCAGGTCATCACTATCTACACGGTTTAGGAGTTGTGTAATGGAGCCTTGACCATTCAAATCGTGCGTTTGGTCGAAACCGGCATCTTCTACGGAGTCAAACAAAACCACCTGACGCTCAATAAATTTGATAAAATTGAAAAGCATATCTCGCCTTTCGTGCTCGGTAGCGTGCTCGGTGTATTCTTCAAAAAAAGATTCAATGATTTGTTGCGGACTTTTTCCTGCTTCAAATCCCTCTTCGCTGGCCTGCACAAGCAGTGGCAAGAGTGTTCCTGTTCGAAAAATGTCATGAAACGGTAGACTCAGGAACAAGCTGTTGAAGATGTTATACTTCGTTACAACAGCGTCTTGATAAACGTTTGGCATTGTGGGTTATTTATTAAGGTGGGTAATGAGAAGCGAAGAAATAAAAAAAATTGTACATTTTCAAGAAAACACCTTAAATATCCCTCACTTATTTATAATTAACCAGTATTAGCGTGACTTTCATTCAAAAATAACTTCCCAATAGTAAATCACAAGAATACTCAAACATTGTATCAGTAAGATTTTATCCAAATCCTTTCATCTACAATTTGTTAGCTTATGTTTTTATTTTTGCTCAATAGATTGTTTGGTAGCCATTTAAGGGTTTCAATTATTATCACACTCTTTTTAAATTATTCAACACCTCAAACACATGCACAGGAGTTTCGGCGCCGAGAAATTGACCCCCATTCGGTGGTTCAAAATTTGCTTCCGATTCAGTCAGACGACCTCAATTATAATGAAGTATACGAAAATCTGATTCAACTATATACCACTCCGCTCGATCTCAATACCTGTACCCGAGACGACCTAGCCTCGACCTATCTCCTCAACGAACGCCAACTGAATAGCTTTTTTGCGTATCGTGAACAATTAGGGAAATTGGTCTCCATTTATGAGTTGCAAGCCATTCCTACCTTCGACCTACCAACGATTTATAAAATACTGCCCTTTGTAACGGTCATTCCCGAAAATAAATTGCTATGGAATCATTTGGCCAAT